>JASLCM010000270.1 GCA_030151845.1 Bacteroides sp. | reverse complement strand
GCCTCTACTTCTAATACAAAAACAAGTAAACTAAAAAAGAAAAGTACTCTTTTCATTAAAAGATATTTATTCGTTGAGCTACAAATTTAATTTTTTATATGTAGAATATAAAAATACCGAGTAGATAAAGAGACTCTAACCAGTAAGAAGGGTTGAATAATTAAACAAATTATATATTTTTATGTTTTATAACTACTAACTAAAATAAGATGTACACAAATAATCAAAAATTCTATATAGCACATGCAGGCGAGCTACCCCTCTTTTTACAGGGAAAGATGGCTAACCGACACGGATTAATTGCAGGTGCAACAGGAACAGGTAAAACGGTAACACTTCAGGTTATAGCAGAGAGTTTCAGCCAAGCAGGAGTTCCCTGCTTCATGGCCGATGTCAAAGGTGACTTATCGGGTATTAGCCAACCTGGTAAAGTAAACTCTTTCATAGAGAAACGAATCCAAGAATTTAACCTACCTAGTGAAGAGCTAACCTTTAAAGGTTGTCCCACACGTTTTTTTGACCTCTTCGGAGAACAGGGACATCCATTGCGCACTACAATTTCTGCTATGGGTCCACAACTTTTAAGCAGATTACTCGGTTTAAACGATACACAAACAGGAATTTTACACATAGTGTTTGAAATCGCCGATAAAGAGGGACTACTTCTTATCGATACAAAAGATCTTAGAAAGATGTTGCACTATGTGGGGCAAAATGCAAAGCAATATACAACGACCTATGGTCATATAGCACCTCAAAGTATTGGGGCTATTCAGCGATCGCTACTAACCCTAGAACAAGAGGGAGCAACTTTCTTTTTTGGAGAACCCGCTTTTGATGTATTCGACTTTATTCAAACTCAAGAAGGGCAAGGTGTTATCAATCTTCTTGCTGCAGATAAGTTAATGCTCTCTCCTAAACTATACTCCACCTTCCTTTTATGGCTCTTATCCGAACTTTATACCCAACTGCCCGAAGTAGGCGACCAAGAACTTCCTAAATTTGTCTTCTTTTTTGATGAAGCCCATCTTTTATTTAAGGATACACCTAAGGTTCTTATTGAAAAAATAGAACAAGTGGTACGTCTTATTCGCTCCAAAGGAGTAGGTGTTTACTTTATTACACAGAGTCCGAGTGATATTCCCGATAGTGTATTGGCCCAACTAGGGAATAGGGTTCAACATGCACTACGTGCCTATACTCCCAAGGAGAAAAAAGCGATTAATACTGCAGCTCAAACTTTCCGCCCAAACCCCAACTTTAAAACAGAAGATGTGATTAGTGAGATGGGAACAGGTGAAGCACTTGTCTCATTCTTAGACGAAAAAGGTATTCCAGGTAGAGTGGAGCGTGCAAAGCTGCTATTCCCACTCAGTGCTATAGGTCCCATTACAAAGGAGCAAAGAGCAGCTCTCATTAAGGCCTCTAGATTATACGGTCGGTATGAAAACTACTTTGATAGAGAAAGTGCCTATGAAATTCTTAGCGCTAGAGAAGAGACACAAAGCAAAGAAGAACAGACAATACAAAAAGAAAAGAGGTCTGCCCCAGCACGAAAAAGCGCTAGGCAAACCCCTTTTGAGAAGGCTATAGGTTCTGCTGCAAGTAGCATAGGCCGAAATATTGGCAATGCCATTATTAGAACCCTATTAGGAGGTATGAAAAGATAATATTACCATTTTTTTATTTGAGTCACCGACGCTCTAAAGTCGGTGACTAACTCATTCATCACCTCATTTACATCATATACTCTATGAAAGAGAGAGGCTATTTGTCCGATTTCCAATTCCCCTTGATCTAGATCACCCTCAAATATTCCTTTCTTTGCTCTTCCTCTTCCTAATAGCTCACGCAACTCCTCTACAGAAGCTCCTCTCAGTTCTGCAGCTTGCACTTCATTACTAAAAGTGTTAGCAACCAAACGAGTTGGGGCTAGCTGTTTTAACAACAACTTGGTATCACCCTCTTTTAAACTTAAACACTTCTCTTTGAAAGAGTCATGTGCAGAGCTCTCTCTGGTTAGAGCAAACCGTGTCCCTATTTGTACCCCATCGGCTCCCAATGCCATTACAGCGTGAATTGCAGATCCAGTAGCTATCCCCCCGGCAGCTAAAAGAGGTAATTTAGTAACCTTACGGACTGCTGGAATTAAACAAAGTGTTGTTGTCTCCTCTCTCCCATTATGACCACCCGCTTCAAAGCCCTCTGCCACTATAGCGTCTACACCAGCCTCTTCACACTTCTTTGCAAATTTTGCCGATGAAACAACATGAGCAACCTTCATTCCTCTTTCCTGCAACCATTTGGTCCACGTTTTCGGATTTCCAGCTGAGGTGAATACTATTTCTACTCCCTCCTCTTCAAGAATATGCATTAATAGTTCTATTTCGGGATACAATAAAGGAACATTGACCCCAAAAGGCTTATTTGTTGCCTTCTTACACTTTTGAATATGCTCTCGTAAAACTTCAGGATGCATAGAGCCAGCTCCTAAAAGTCCTAAGCCACCTGCATTGCTAACGGCTGAAGCAAGTTTCCAGCCACTACACCAAACCATGCCACCCTGTATAATTGGATAGGTTATACCAAAAAGAGTTGTTATTTTATTCATTTGCTATTTATATTAGATTCTAACGAATTGGTTATATAACTTTTAAAACACAAGAGTCTTATAAATGTTTCAATATTCCTTTAACAGTATCCTTGTCTTTTCTCTGTTCTTTTTTAATTTAAATTGCCAAAACTCTTTCGTAAATGGCTTCATCAAATCTACCCCATGAGGAAGAGGAGCTGGAGCTGGAAGGTACTTTTTCTCCATAAATGGGTAACGGCTCCTCTCCTTAACACCATACACTTTAAAGTATTTTCGATGTACAGGGTCATAGTTGTAAGGAGTGTTCGCCGTATAAGGGTAAAGTGTTAAACGTATGCTATCTGAGTGACCTTTAGGGAGAGTTGGTAATGAATTGTCAAATTCTAACCAAGGTTTATGAGCCTCGGGAAGTAAAGAGGAGGACTTCGGGCTCAGATCTATACTACGAACAGCATCTCTATTGAGTTGTAATTCGGAAACCGTTCGTAACGTGTCGGATTGTAGATCTTGTGCATTTATTTCCGTTGCCACAAACAAAAGATAAATCCCTAAACAAGAGGTACAAAGTCCTTTTGAGAAGAGTAACGAAAAGAGGATATGCTTTTTATACGGATATAGTACCAAACTCTATTGCATTAAAATAGAGTTCAATATACTAAGAAGGAATTAAATGGAGCAGAGATTAGCGTTATTTAAGAGAAGTTTTACCACCAGCGGTATCCACTACCACAGAGTGGATCATCAAAGCAGGGATCTATGGTCCAATAACTTTTTGTTTCGG
>JASLCM010000253.1 GCA_030151845.1 Bacteroides sp. | reverse complement strand
CCAGTACTCACTACGTCCTACACCTTGAAAAGTATCGTCTTTTTCAGCCATGAAGGAGTTTATTCTTGGACCTTTTTCACCAGTACCCTTAGCTACATCATAACCCAAGTTTAAGTTTAGCCTTAGATCGGTTAAGAAGTGAAGTTTATAATCGAACTGAATATTACCGATACTTCGCTTTGTCTTGCCGGTATCAAAACTGGAGTAAAGAAGTTCAACAGGGTTAACCCTAGCTTCAGGAGAAGGATCTCCTACTTGATCTATTCCAGGTTGTTTGGTCCAGTTCCAATAACCATTAAAACGATCTACTCCGCTATATACAGGTTTTGTTGGATCAAAAATAGCTGCTGCTTCTACTACTTTATTTTGATCAGCAAAATCATTTTCGTTAATTACACCTTTTAAGTTAATGTTTACGCTTAAATGATTGTCGAAAAACTTAGGATTGGCACTCATATCCATGGTATAGCGCTCAAACTTGGTTGTTTTCAACGTTCCTTGTTCGTTATTGTACCCCACAGAAACACGATAAGGCGTATTTAGAGTTGTTCCCGAAACACTTAAACTATTGTCGGTTCCAAAAGCTGTTTTAAACACCTCATTCTGCCAATTGGTTGAGACATCTGGATAGATAGATAAGTAACCTTCTACAATATCTTTAAGTTCTCCAGTAAAGGAGGTTGTAGCCATTTCACGATATTGCTTAGCACCTAGAGTTTTAATCTTCTTATAAGGATCACTCAAACTAAATGTACCATTATATGATACTTTCATTTTGTCGGAGCCTCCTTTTTTAGTAGTAATCATAATTACCCCATTGGAAGCCCTCGAGCCATAGATTGCAGTTGCCGATGCATCTTTTAATACAGTAAAGGTCTCAATATCATTTGGGTTTATACTTGATAAACCATTAGCCATTCCTGGAGCTCCATCGTTGGCTAAAGGAACGCCATCTACAACAATGAGGGGATCATTGCTAGCATTTAGTGAGGCTCCACTACGCACTCTCATTTTGGTTTCACCACCCGGCTGTCCAGAAGGAGGTTGAACAAAAACACCTGATACTTTTCCCTGAATCAGTTCTTGAGGTGAAGTGATCGATCCTCTATTTATATCATCTGCTTTTATTGCTGTTACTGATCCTGTTAAGTCCTCTTTCTTAACACTACCATAACCAATCACAATAACCTCATCTAAAACCTCTAAATCATCGGAAAGAGTTACATTTATACGGGTTCCCGTTACCTTCACCTCTTGTGTTTGATAACCTATAAATGAAAATACTAGTGTTGAATTTTTAGGGGCTTTGATTGTAAAATTTCCGTCAAAATCGGTTATTGTACCCTCATTGCTACCCTTAACTAGAATATTAGCCCCCACTACAGGACCAAATTCATCTTTAACTGTACCACTTACAGACAACACCTCTTGTGCCTGCAAGCCTACATAGATAAAGAGCATTAAAAGAGTCGTTAGAAAACTCTTCATTTCTCTACTTGTGTTTTTCATGATTTAAACTTATTAATTAGTGTTACCATAGCTTTTAATAGCATACATTTTACTTAAATCGTACTCGCTCCTCTTAAAAGGTCAAGTAGTGCAAAGCTATAATAAACACCTATAATAAGATAGGGCTGGTAAGATATAAAGTAAGTTCTTTAAAACCGTAAAGAACTATTAAACAACCACTTAATAAAAATAAAGGGGTAAAAAAAGTAAGGTTTTAGAGCAAATAAAGGAGATTAAAGATACACTTTTTATCCACTTACACCCGTCCAAGCTTAGAAACTTCTTGAACAAAATCCTCTTTGGGCAACCAAGATTTATTCCTAACTTTTAACCGATAGTTATAAATTGTTTGAGGAGAGTAATGAAGAAATTCTGCTATTTTAACACTATCATTTATCCCCAAACGAACAAGGGCATAAATTCTTAATTCTGGTGTTAAAAGATCTCCCTCTTTGGGATATATTTTCTCTCCCTCCTGCAATAAAGCGTTAAACTCCTCTACGAAGTTGGGATATATCTTTAAGAAAACAGAATCAAAATCACGATAAAACTCTTTCAACTCATCGGCAACTAAACTAGAAGATCCAACCATTCTACTTAGTTGCTTTACTTGTCCTGTCTTTAAGTTTCGATGAACAAGTAGCCTAAAGTCTTCTAACTTACCAATATAAGAGGAGCAAATATTAAACAAATAACCTATATACTCCTCTTTTACCACATTTGCATCCGATAATAGAGCATTTAGCTCATTCAATCTTTGGTTAACCTCCTCCAATTCAGCATACATTTCTCTTTGCTCTACACGAATGGTAGAGAGCTCTCTTACCTGCTTAACTATTAAAAAGATTAGTCCAAGTAAAACCCCTGAGAGAATAATGATCACTGTAAGCATCGCTAAGAGTCGGCCTCTCTCTCGCTCTACCTTTACATCGTATGCCTCATTTATTAAAGGTAACATTTTAGAAACCTCTAAGGTACGTAGTCTTGAGTTACTGAAAACAGCATCCTCCATTGCACACTTCATGTAGTTATAGGCACGATCAACTTGCCCCTCTGCATGTAAAAGAATAGCTAGCTTTCTCAACGAAATGTACTCTTTTACACCTTGCTTTAAGTCGGATACAGCAGAGCAGGCTAAATAGTATTTTTCTTCTTCACGGTTTCCCAAACTATGGTATATCTCCGACAAGGTATAGGTTAACATGGGCGAATCTCCACCAAACCTATCATAGGCCTCTTGCATTATCTTTAAGGCTTGTTGATACTCCCCCATCATCAATTGCTTGGAACTTTTTACTAAATAGTAGCTCAGCCGGCTTTGATCCAACACATTTAAGAGAGAGTCTTTATAGTTAAATACCAAGTGGTTATAAGCTCTTTTTTCTTCATCAAGAAGTGCATAGTCTGCCATGAGCATATAAAGTGAGTGGTTAAGGTGATAGTAGTACGAAAGGTCCTCTTTGTACCATCCTTCGCTTTCAAGTTTTTGCAACACTTCTATCGCCTCTTTATACATACCAGTAGTTCGGTAGACCTCAGCTAAGTTCATCTGAGAATCTGCTAACTCTTTTTCACGACCTATCGACAAGGCTAGTTTTACCCTTTCTTGAGCTATATGATAAGCTGAGTCTACTTGATAGTTACTGTAGAGATTAAACAGATGACCTGTTATTTGAAAGCGCTGTTCACTTGCTCCCGCATGTGCCAATTGCTGTTTAAGAGTGGTTATGGCTTGATCTTTCTTGGCAGAATAGAGGTATCGGTTCTCCACAACCTGATCCAGGACTTTTAAAACTGAATCTAGATTATGAGTTGAAGCCGATAAGTTTAAAGCGAGTAATAGTGCAAATAAGACACCAATATATCGATACATCTATTCTTTTCTTTAGAACTTGCAAGTTAAATATTTTATAGGGAGCTACAAAACCTCTATTTATTTTTATTCTAAAAGAGGTTTTAAAATAAATTAAAACAAAATAGGCCTTAGACTCTTCTAAGACCTATAATGATGTAAAACAAATCTAAACTATCTCACGACAGCCTTGACCTAATTATAAACTTACTATGATGTTAACTTTCAACTTTTAATTAATCTCCCAAATACCACCTTTTCCAAAAAGGTTATCTAACCACTTAGGTAGTAAATTAGTTCGCACTCCTAGGTCTAAAAGTGTAAATCTTCTTCGTATGTATTGTGCTCGAATACAGCTTCTTTTTAAATAAGCTCTAGACACATCTATATCTTCAGGTTTAGAGGGAGCCCCGATTGCTTGTAATCTTGCTATAACCTCATCCAAAGGAATTAACTGTTTTTCTAAACGAACCTTTAAAGAGGGCCAAACTCGCTTAAGCAACTCTAACTGTTCCCTCACCTCTTCATGATCATTGTATTTTGCCAATGTTTCTGTTGCTCCAATCGTGGGAAAGTCTGTACCTTCAAATAAGGCTAAAGATTCCTGTTCTAGTTCTTCACGCGTAGGCCAATGAGTTAACGCTTCATCAATATCCAAGCCTTCGATATCACTTTTCAGCAATTCATAATATAGAGCTGTTATCAGCATAGTACCTACTGCTACTTGAAATCCATGTGATATTGCTTCTCCTTTATTGGTATGGTGTTCCATATTCCACAAGTGACTCATTTGATGCTCGGCACCAGAGGCTGGCCTACTTGTTTGGTGTACTTGCATACCAAAGCCACCTATTATTAGTCCTTCAATTAGATTTCTTGTTTCCTCAAGGTCTCTCTCCCTTATTTTATCGGGCTCGGCTAAAGCTGTATGCAATGCACCTTGAACCAAGTGCCATACTTCATTATCTATAGGCTCAATTCCTAAAGCATCGGCTATAATCCAATCTGCTCCTGCTGTAACCTTTGCAAAAAGGTCTGCATAACCCGAAGCGGTGTATTCTGTTGGAGCATTACGTATTAAGTCGACATCTGCTATGCAACAATAGGGTGCGGGACAATCAAAAGTTTGTTTGGCACCATTGGCAGTAATTGATGCACCATAGGCTGTATAACCATCCATTGATGCAGCTGTAGCTACGCAGATATACCTCCTCTGAGAAACAAATGCAGAACGTTTCACTAAGTCGTTTATTGTTCCAGAACCTACTGCAATGGGAATAGCTCTATGCTTTTTGAACTCATCTACGAGTTGATCCACAAACTCATAGCGAGCATAAAGACCTTCTACTGGAAAAATTATACTTTTCTCCAGCGTTAAGCCTTTATTTATTAGATTCTCTTCTATCTCTTTTCCTGCTATTTCATAGGTCGTGCTATCTGCTACTAACTGAAAAGAGTTTCCATAGAAATTCTCCATCAAAACTGAAGGTATCTTTGCAAGAGCACCTGACTCTATCAAGAGAATTTTAGTATCCCTTATTTTATCGTTTGGCAAGTTCAATAATTCTTCCATCGTCTTTTATTTTGTCATTACTGCCCATACTTCTGTAGGCAAATCAGATTCTATAATATCTGGCTCTTTAGCTATTTCTAGTTCGTAAGCTTTAGCTCTCTCTTCTTGGCTCTCTAATTTATCATGATTTGGAGCAAAGGAGACCATGCATCTCACTCCCAAACTCCTCAATTCATCTACAATGTGTTTATTTTTATCTGTAATTGAATGCCCAACATAGGCTATCATAGCTTTCCAAGGTACTCCTGATATTTTCATATCATTAAATTCCTTATCATTACGAGCAAATGCAGACATCATAATTCCTGGAATACGGTCATAATAGTATCTAGCCTGTGCTCCTGTATGCACAGTAACCATCACATGTTTTTCGGCCTTCATTTTTTTTATCAACTCAACGATACGCTCCATTGGGACATCTTTCTTGTCTAGATTGAGAACAGTTCTCCCCCTACTCCACTCAATAGCCTCCTCCAGTGTTGGTATTTTATAAGAGGTCACGTTACCTTCACTATCCACTAAATTAAATTGTTGTAATTCTTCCCACGTATAGTCTGCTACTTTTCCTTTTCCTGTTGTTGTTCTATCTAATGTCGCATCATGCATAATCACAATAACCCCATCTTTTGTCATTCGAGGATCAATCTCAAAAAAAGCAGGATGAACACTAAGTACATGTTTGAAAGCAGCCATGCTATTTTCTGGATAGCCAGGTTCTTTACTTCCCCGATGTCCACTGAGCAAAATTGTTCCGTCATTTTTATAAGAGAAGTAATCTTGCATCTCTTTGTGTGTCTTAAACTTTAGATAGTTTTTCTCACTTTGTGCATAACTCTGTACACTTCCTAAAACAAATAGTAAAAAAAGCGACAAAAAAGTCATTTGGTTTGTTGTTTTTCCTTTCATATCATTACGGGTTAACTTTATGTATTCAAATATCTGAATAAATAAATAATTAAACAAACCTTTACCTTTCTTTTTCTTTCTTTTATTTCCTTTTTACTGTTCTGAAAAGAAATATTACATAAAAAAAGGAGATGAGTATATACTCATCTCCTTTTAAATCAAGCTTTTATTATCTAGAGTCTAATTAACTCTTTAAATGAGGTGTTTCAAAACCTAATTTCTTAAGTCCTGCTTGAACGTCTGGATGACTCATAAACAAATTCCAAAGTAAGCCGGTACGGTAATTCTCTAGCATAACTAGAATAGGACCTTGATCGATGGCTAAATAAAGTTTAGGATACCACTCTTCTGTCTCACTATAGGCATCATAGAAGCCGTATCTCCCCCAAAAGCGATCCTTATTATTATACAGATAACGCATTACCTGCATTGACTCTTCGGGAGTATAAACAATTGAAGAGAGGGCAGCTGTTGGAGAGATTACTCCGTGATCTCTGTCTTCTTGGGGCGCGTGAGCTGCATAGCCTATTACAGAGTAGCTTGCTGTTAACCCCCAGCTATTTTCCCCATATCCTTTATACCCTTTAGGATTTCGAATACAATAAGCACGGTTTACACGAGTATAATTCTCCATTTCCTTATCATAGCTTGCATACTTATCTTTTAAGTTTCTAGGATCTAGTCCTAAGAAAGAGTAATGTGCCCAAAAAAGAGGACCTGCAGCATCTCCTTGGTAATGTAGTTGCAAAGGGTAACCTTCTTCTTCATGTGGTTTACTTATCGCTCCATCTTCTGCCCATCCTTTATGATAAACATCTGCATCAACACCATGTGTTGGTGAGGCTGCTGCTAACAGATACATAACTAGACATTCATTATATCCTTTCACAGGAAAGTCCATTTTCCAACCGTGATTCGGACTCCAGTGCCAATAGAGTACATCTTCGTTGCGAGTATACCAATCCCATTCAACCCCTCTCCATATTCCATCAATCCGTTTAGCTATATCTTTTTCCTTGGGTGTTCCATCTATCAAGTATTGATGCGCTGCTAGAAGGCCTTGAATCATAAAAGCAGTTTCAACAAGGTCACCCCCATCATCGAAAGAGCTGAATGCTTTAACATCGCCTGTCTCTCCATTCCACCAATGTGGGAAGGCTCCATGAAATTTATCTGCTCGCTCTATAAAAGCCACAATACGATCTAAACGATCTACTCCATCCTCTCGTGTTATAAAACCTCTTTCAATTCCAACGAGAATGGACATGATACCAAACCCTCCACCACCAGAGGTTACAATATGCTTATCACCTAGTGGGTAAATACCATCTTCATGGAAGCGTTCGCGGGCAAGTCCGCTAGTGGGCTCTGCTCCTTCCCAAAAATATTGAAACGTTTGGTATTGAACACTATCAAGCATTACCTCATCTGCCGACTTTGTCTTTGAAGTCCCAGAGCAAGCTGCAAAAGCCAATGCTATTGCAGCTATCCCTAGTCCTTTTATAAATTTACACATAAAAACAAATCCTTACTTTAAAATAAAATGTGCCTCTTTGACCTGATCACTTGAACCACCTATCATTACTTTAAACTCTCCTGGCTCTGCTACGAAATTCATATCGTAATCGTAAAACTTAAGCATGTCTGGAGTTATATGAAAGGTAACCTCTTTTGTTTCACCTGGTTTGAGACTAATCTTTTCAAACCCTTTAAGCTCTTTAACTGGTCTGGTTGTACTACCAACTAGATCTCTTATATATAGCTGTACAACCTCTTTTCCTTCTACTGCTCCACTATTTGTTACTTGGATAGTAGCTTTTACTTCACCATATTTTCCCATAGTTTCAGAACTTAGCTCAACTTCACCGTATTCAAAGTCAGTATAGCTCAGTCCATACCCAAAAGGATACAGTGGAGTATTAGGTACATCAATGTAGTTTGATCTAAATTTCTCAAACCAAGGACCAGTTAACGGACGACCTGTATTTTTGTGATTGTAAAAGATCGGAATTTGACCTACATTTCTTGGAAATGTAGCAACTAGTTTACCACTAGGATTAACATCTCCAAATAAGACATCGGCTATAGCTGGCGCTGCTTCCGAACCTCCAAACCATACATTCAATATAGCTGGTACATTTTCAGCTTCCCAAGATAGTGTTAACGGACGACCTGTAAAGAGAACTAGAACAACAGGTTTTCCTGTTTTAAGAAGCTCTTTTAATAGCTCCTTTTGTACATCTGGAATATCTAAGTTGGTTCTACTGCTAGACTCTCCACTAAACTCAGACGACTCCCCTAATGCAGCTACTATCACATCTGATGTTTTGGCTACTTGTAAAGCCTCTGCTAAAAGTTCGGCATCGGTACGATTATCCCGGTGAAGTTCTCTTCCAAACATTGTAGCACGCTCTTCAAGTTTCGGATCTGCAGTTAAATTACTACCTTTTGCATAAACAATTTCGGCCTTTTTACCTGCCACTTCTTGTAAACCTTCTACTAATGTTGCTGGTTTTGTTAAATCAACTGCAACGCTCCATGTGCCTGGCATATTGGATCGAGTGTTGGCCAGCGGACCTACAACAGCTATTTTACCGTTCTTGCTAAGAGGAAGTGTTTTATCCTCATTTTTTAAAAGAACAAAACTCTCTGAAGCGATTTCTCGAGCAACTTTACGATGTTCTTTTGTATAAATCTCTTTTTTAGCTCGTTTAGGATTGATAAAACGGTAAGGATCATCAAAAAGACCTAATTTGTATTTTGCTTCTAAAATTCTTCTACAAGCCTGATCTATATGTTCCTCTGGGATCTTCCCCTCTTTTACAGATTTCGATAAAGTAGAGATAAAGCCTTCACTAACCATATCCATATCAATACCAGCATCTAATGCTCGAGCAGATACCTCTTGTAAATCTCCTATACCATGGTCAATCATCTCACTAATACCTGTATAGTCTGTTACAACAAAGCCATCAAATCCCCACTGATCTCTTAAAACTTCTGTCATTAACCACTTATTTGCTGTAGCAGGAACTCCATCTACCTCATTAAAAGAAGCCATAACAGTTCCAACACCTGCCTCTACTGCAGCTTGATAGGGTAACATATACTCATTAAACATACGCTGTCTACTCATATCTACCGTATTGTAATCACGTCCGGCTTCTGAAGCTCCATAGAGTGCATAGTGTTTAATACAAGCCATGATTTGGTCGTTTCTTTCGTACTGTTTTTCCTTTCCTTGATAGCCATAAATCATAGCTTTCGTTACTTCTGCAGCAAGATAAGGATCCTCACCTGCTCCTTCCGAAACCCTTCCCCAGCGTGGATCTCTCGAAACATCTGCCATCGGGCTAAAGGTCCAACATATACCATCGGCACTAGCCTCTATAGCTGATATTCTTGCGGTTTTCTCTACAGCCTCTAGGTTCCAGGTTGCTGCTAACCCTAAGGGGATAGGAAAAACTGTTTCATATCCATGAATAACGTCCATTGCAAATAGCAAGGGAATTCCTAAACGGCTCTCTTCTACTGCTATGCGCTGCACGTCTCTAATTTTTTCTACCCCTTTTATATTAAAAAGACCTCCTACTAATCCTTCGCGTATCTTTTCGGAAAAATTAGCATTTTTAGCCTGACCAGTTGTTATATCTCCAGCTGCAGGGAGGTTTAACTGACCAAGTTTCTCCTCTAATGTCATTTTAGATAGGAGTTCATCAATAAACTTGTTCATTTCACGATTTCTATCCTGTGCCCATAGGCTCGGAGCTAAAAGCAACCCTAATAGAACGACAAATGTTAATTTCTTCATAACCTTCTTCTTTATTTTTATTCTAACACCTAGTTTACTTTTACTATTGGAGAGCGTTTGGCTACTCCATTCTCATTAAATGCTTCCACTGAAAAATAGTAAGTTTCTTGAGTCGAAAGTGACTTTAAAAGTAGCTCATTCTTATCATAGACTAACCATGAGTTATATAGCTTATCCTTGGCTATTCCCCATAAAACATGATAGCCTTGTGCATTCTTTACTGGACTCCACTCTATTTGAGCATCTCTTCGATCTTCTTTTCGTATTACGTTTAATTCTTTAACGGCATTGGGCTTTTTACCTTCTCCTGTTCCAAACAACCTAAATTCAGCTAACGATAAATAAGGAGTCGGCACTTCGATATTTCTATAGCGAACGTATCTAACCCGCTGTGGAGAATCTAGCTCTACGTAACCATTAGGAGTATCTCCATAACTTTGTGAGCGATCAACTAAAACACTCCATTCCTCTTTATCCAAAGAGCCTTCTACTAAATAGCGATGGCGAAGATTAGGATACCTACCATAAAGATCCGATTTATAGTCATGAAAATTTAGCTGTAAGGCATACAGAGACGCTGGTTTCTCTAAGTCTATCTCCAACCACTCATCTGAGTCTTTTCCTTGAGCCACCCAAAATGTTTTGACACGTTCATCGGTGACTCCTGCTGCCTCAAAATCCTCCAAAGTAGATGAAGCCTTTACTGGTTTCTTATAGGAGAGTAACATCCACCCCCTAAATTGACCATAAAGAGAGGGAACATCAGGAGCATATCTGGGATAGTCTCCAAAACGTGTATCTGAATACATGATGCCCTCTTTATCAAAAGCTAGAGGAAACATACATATTCTTCTTTCCCAGTTTACGTTTATTGAGTATGCCATTGTAGCAAAATGCCAATAGTTTCCTCCAGGTCCAATAACAGTACTTCCATGACCTGCACCATTCATAAAGCCACCAGGTTTATAGGTAACAGGATTATGTCTTTGGTAAGTATATGGACCTAACGGTTCTTTGGCTACATAAACACCATCTCCATATACATTAAACTCTGTTCCTGGTGCACCATATTGCATATAATATGTTCCATTGTGTTTTGTTAACCAAGCCCCCTCCATATAACCTGATAGTATAGTGTCTGAGTGGTTCTCTCCAAACCTCTCCCAGCCATGCTCATCACCATTTAAGTGAAAGAGTTCAACTACATCTCCTTCGGGGTGAAAATGCTTCTCTCTGTTTAACTTACGACCACGAATGGGAAAAACATTAGAAGAGCCCCAGAACATATAAGCCTGTCCATCATCATCAATAAATAGATCTGGATCTTGTAAATCATAAAGTATACCAGGTAATCCCTTCCAATCTCCTTTTTTAGGATTATCGGTATATATTATATTCATTGTTCCTGATGGGTCCCCAGTCACATAAAGAACAGAATCTTTATAGTTATGTGCTGCTGGAGCATTGGAACCGGCAAAATACCAGTTTTCTGGGGTAATAAAATTCCAGTGCAAGAGGTCTGTAGAGTGCCAATAACCATGAGACCTTGTTACAAACATATAGTATTCTCCACGAAATTCCACTACAGCAGGATCTGCCCCCGAGCGATAGGATATATCATTCCCGGAGTTGTAAATCATATAGGTATAGTCAAGATCGAGAGGATTGCAATAGGTCTCCTGCCTCATCTCTTGTGCAACCAAGCAACGTGGGAGTATCAAGAGAGATAATACAATTATCTTTAAAAGTATTGGATTAGTTTTCATCAATTATTTTTTATTATAAATCCTAATTTGGACAATCCTTTTTTAACCTCAGGTATTCCCATAAAAACGTTCCACAATAGGCCAGTTCTATAGTTCTCTATACCAACGACAATTGGTCCCTGATTTATGGCTATGTATTGATTAGCAAACCAGTTTGCACTCAAGTTAAACCCGTCGTAAAACCCATAGTCTCCCCAAAGTTTATCTCCTAGCTTATAGTAAAAATAGTGTAATGCTTCCAGCGACTCCTCTGGAGTAAACATAATAGCTGTCAAGGCAGCTGTTGGTGTTATTACTCCTTTATCGTTCAGAGGAGAATAAGCCGAATATCCTTGATCTCCATCACCTGCCGTAATTCCCCAACACTTCTCACTGTATCCTTTAAACTTGTTTGGATTTACGATACAATGCGCTCTGTTTATTAAGGTATGTGCCCTTACTTGTTCCCAATAGTTGGCGTATTGATCACTGAGCTGTTTTGGGTTTAGTCCTAGAAAAGAGTATTGAGATAAGAAAAGGGGTCCGCCTTTGGCTTCTCCCAGTGGTAAGGTTATGCCATAATAATCTTTTCCATTCTTCATTTTCCCATTTTTAGCCCAACCAGAGTGATATATCTCTGGATCGATTGGATAGGTGGGAGAAGATGCTGCTAATACATATACAATCAAAGACTCATTCCATCCTGTAATAGGTAGGTTCATCTCCCATTGATGCTCCGGACTCCAGTGCCAATAGAGTACATTTTCTCGAACAAAGTGTGTCCACTCTATACCTTCCCATAGCTCGGTAATTATCTTTCTTAGCGCTTGCTCCTTTTCGCTTTCCTGATCGAAATAGGCTCTGGCACTCAATAAACCTTGAAAAAGTAATGAGGTTTCAACAAGATCTGCTCCATTGTCTTTCTCTCCAAAGGAGACTGTTTCTCCTGTAGTTCCATTGATCCAATGAGCAAAAGCACCATGATAGTGAGTTGCTTTATTCCTCAAAAAAGAAGCAATTTTCAAAACTCGATCTGCTGCCTCATCTCGAGTGATAAAACCTCTACTCTCTGCTGCAAGCATAGCTTGTATTCCAAATCCTGTACCACCTGTAGTTACTGTATTCTCTGATGTACTACGTTCTCTAGCCATTCCTGATACAGGGTGACCGAACTCCCAAAAATAAGAGAAGGTACTCTTTTGTACTTTTGTTAAAAGTTCATCATCGGTAAGTTGAGGAAATTTATCTACATCATCTGCTGCTGTCTCTATCTTAATAACCTTACCAGAATCAAGGAACTTACCTGCAACGGATTTTAAGGTTGGTTGGACTACTAAACTATAACGCTCTAGTGGAAGTAAATGCTTTACGGGAGTTATCGTGATAGTTCTCTCGTCTGCACTTAAGCTATAAGTTACTCCAACCTTTTGTTCATTCTTATTTTCTAAATAAATACTTTTTCTTACCATCTTTTCATCTACCCTATCAGAGAAAAGAAGAGTGATATTTGCTTTAGGGTCGACCTCCTCAAAATTAGAGAGGTGTTCAATATCACCCACCTTCACAGACTGAAGAGTAAAGACAGAGGGTATGGATTCTTCATTGTCATTGGAGCTACTACATGCCATAAGCAAAAGTAGCAAGCTACCAAGTAATAAATATTCCAATCGATTCATAGATAGATTATTTAAAGATAGGGTGCATGCACCCTATCTTATTTGTTACTTTTTTATTTTTTATCTTGGTAAAGAGCTTTTACCTGCTTAGCACTTAATGGTTGATTGTACAAGTGTACCTCATCGAGCAAGCCTGTATAATTTTTAGCCCAATCTTGCTTATCAGCACCCTCCGTTTGGCTAGGTACTGTTTGGAACTGTAAGGCTCCTATAACTATATCACCTAAATCCTTAAAGTGAAGTTCTCCGTAATCGGCAATAAGCTTCTCTTCAACTACTTCTCCATTATGATAAATAGTCATTGTTGAACGTTTTCCATCGTAACTAACCGCTAAGTGTTGCCACTCCTCTGTAAAAAAGTTAGGGATTTTCACCTCTACCCATGCCTCAGCTTGATTACCTGTTCTATAGTTAAGCATGTGAATTTTAAAGAAAGCTTCTGTTGCATCTGCACTATTCTCAAGGAAAATATCAAAGTTACCCCAGAAAGTTTTCTTATTAGCAACAGAGACTATACCTGTAGCACCACTATTCTTTTTACTATTAAACCAACCAGCAAAAGCCAAATTTCCCATTTGAGCTAACGTGTCTCCCATCTCCTCTTTTATATCTGGATGAATAGACAACGTTATATAAGCATCATCAGCCCCTTTATAAGCCTTCTCCTTTACACCATCTACAAAAGTAAATTCTCCAAAAGAGTTTGTTACAAACTGATAATGTCCTTCATCTTCTACAGTTTCATTATCAAAAGGAAGAAAGATCTTCTCTGCATAAGACTTATCCATCGTGGGACCTGGTTTAGATGCAGGATAATTGAAGTTAGGTTCATCAAAATCCTGAAAACAGGATTGGAGTCCCAAAATCAGCCCCAGGGCTCCTATAAAGTATATTATTCGTTTCATTTTACTAGCAATTAATAATTAGGGTTTTGAATTAAAACTCCATTCGATTTGTCAATCTCTTTTTGAGGTAAGGGAAGTAAGGCATGTTTTGCTTGATAACCTGTTTTGCCCGCCGCATGAAGAACCTCTTTAGCTACTCCCCAACGTACTAAATCATAGAATCTATCCCACTCCATTGCAAGCTCTACACGTCTCTCATGGCGAATATATTCACGCATTTTAGTTTGATCACTCGTATTACGTTTTGGAAGAACATTGGTAGTACCCAAAGAGCGAGCTCTACCACGTACACTCTCTAGAAGTTGACCTGCTTCAGCTACATTACCTAACTCATTTGCTGCCTCAGCAGCCATTAACACCACATCGGCATATCTAATAATGCGGATATTAAACCAAAATCCACCTTTTGTGAATCGTTTACGCATCTCTGGATTGGTGTATGCTTTCTTGTTGTAATATTTATTGACAACATCTGATGCTGCTATAGGTAATTCGTTGTAGGGTTTGTTTGGCTCCATCTGTGCAGCCTCATCTTTGCTCTTTGCAAAATAAAGGAGTGTCTCATCCTTACGAGGGTCGCCTGGCTCAAAAGCATCTGCTAAATTCTGAGTTGGTGTATGCCATCCCCATCCCAAATTCCACTCGCCAGCACCGCGAACCGATTGTACCTGTACATATTGACTACCGATATCTCCAGATTCTGGTTGAGATTCTGTTGCTGTACATTGTATTTCAAAAACAGATTCGGATGAGTTCTCTCCACCTTCTCTAAAAATTTGATCGAACTGTGTATTTAAGTTATAGATTCCACTGTTGATAACCTCTTTTGAAAGATCATACATAGGTTGCCACTCACCTCGCATCATATAGGTACGTGCATGCAATGCCTTAGCTGCACCACTAGTTAGCCGACCGATATACATCTTATCCCACTGTAGAGGAAGAACCTCTGATGCGTAAGAAAGATCTTTATCAATAAGTGCGTAGATCTCTTCAATTTTAGCTTTCGGTACATTTGCATCTTCAGCTTGGTCTAGTTTAAAATCAACCAACGGAACCTCGCCAAAAGCTCTCACCAAATTAAAGTATGCAAAGGCTCTCATAAATTGGGCTTCACCTTTTACAACCTCATCACTCTTACCAAGTTCTCCATTTTTTTCAGCATACTCTTCTAAGTCAGCCAAAAGCGTATTTGCAGCATGTACAATCTCATAGTTACCTGTCCAATAGCCCTGTATTAAACCATTTGAAGGAGAGTACTCAAATTCATCAAACATTTTTCCATGTTCAGCTCCATCACTCATCGTACTACCTTTCTCTACATCCTCTGAGCGCACATTATGAATTAAAAGCGGAGGAGTACCTGATGTTACGTTAAACGAACGTAACTTACCATATAAAGGAAATACCTGACCTTCAAAGCTAGAACCAACTTGATCTTCTTTATTCCACTCTCCCTGTGGTTTTTGATCAAGCATATCACTGCATGAAGTAGGTATGATACCTACTAACGCAAGCAGCGAAATTCCAAGTATATATTTTATCTTTTTCATTGTTACTTTCTTTTGTATTAGAATGTTAAGTTAAACCCAAAAGTATAGATTGCTGGCATAGGATAAGTTCCATTATCTATTCCAAATGAAATAGCAGAGCCACCAATCTCAGGAGTATAACCAGTGTTATTGCTCCAAGTTTTTACATTGTCAACGTTTGCAAAAAGACGAAGCGATTGTAGTTTTAATCTTTCAATCATTTTGGGAGCAAAAGTATATCCTAACTGTATGTTTTTAATTCTGAAGAAACTACCATCTTCGATAAAGTAGTTTGATGCCTCATAGTTTATAGCACGAGAAGGATCTAAAATAGGTTCCCAATTAGAAGTCCCCTCGCCGGTCCAGCGCTTCGTCCTATTTTTTAGATAGTTGTTTTGTGAGAAAGTTGACTTATCCCATGTACGGTAAATCTCATTTCCATATACCCCCATCATATCTACAGTCAGATCAAAGCCTTTATAATCGAGTCCTACATTGAAACCATAAGTAAAGTCTGGAGTAGGATTACCTATCATTGTCCTATCTTCTGGTGTAATAACCCCGTCGCCATTTACATCTTTAAACTTCAAATCTCCTGGTTTAACAGAGTATATGTTATTTTTAGGAGACTGTTTAATGTCTTCTAGGTTTTGATACACACCCTCTACCTTATATCCATAGAAATAACCGATAGGATAGCCTTGCTGAGTAACTGACATTTGTGCAGTTTGTTTAAAATCTTTACCTGTACCTATCGCTAATACTTTGTTATTAATGGTTGTAAGGTTAGCTCCTAACGTGTAGTTAATGCCTGTATTTGCAAGCTCATCTCTCCAAGAAGCCGATAATTCAAATCCATCGTTACGCACTTTACCATTGTTCACTAAACTGTTTTGTGCACCCATCTGCCCCTCTTGTAACAGAATAATATCCCGAGTCTCTTTGTTGTAATAAACAGGTTCAACTCTTAGACGTTGGTCAAAAAGGGTCATTTCAAAACCTAACTCCCATGAGTATGTCTTTTCCCAACCTAACTGCTTGCTGCCATCTTTAGATACAAGATAATCCTCTTTAAAAGAAGGAATAATATTATCACCAAATACAGCGCCTGGTCCAGGTTTTAAAGAAGGATAAGTAGGATATCTTAAATCCTGTACAGCATCCGATCCTAAAACACCCCAAGATCCCTTGAGCTTCAAATAGTCAATAAAGGTTACATCTTTCATAAAGGCTTCTTCAGATAGAATCCAACCTCCACCAAACGAATAGAAGTTACCCCAAGTCTTTCCTGATCCTCTAAAAACTGATGAACCATCACGTCTATACGATAAGTTTACTAAGTACTTATTCTCGTAATTATAAAGTCCACGTAATAAATAAGACATTGTAAAACGCTTCCACTGACTACCACCATTCTGCATCGCATTATTTCCTAACGATGTTAACCACCATTTATCTGGGTTGTCGTTTGGAATAGGAAATGTGATATTATCAATGTGCTGACTTCTTGAGCCATCTAAACCAGAGAACTCATTGTATCGAGTAGTTATACCTGCAGTAGCAGTTAATCCATGCTTACCAAACTGATTTTGATAAGTCAAGATATAGTCACTCATAGCTGTTAAGTCGTGGTTTTTTTCTTGTCTTATCACTTCACGCTCTGAAAGATTTTCCTTCCCGTTAAGCTCTGGGTTATACACATAAGCTATAGGTGTAAATAGACGCGAATCACGACTAGTATAATCAAAAGTAAATGTAGTCTTAAACTTAAAATGATCTAAGAAATCTAGCTCTCCGTAGATATTACCCGCACCTCTATAGTTTGTTGCTTTATTATGATTTGCAAAAACCTCATTTTTAATAAGAGGATTCCAAACTTGAGCACGTTGGAAGTTGGGTAAAATATGAGGGAGTTGTTCTCCCGATTCTAATACACCATACTTAGGTGCAATAGGAGCTGCTTCTAACGCAGCAATCACACCTTTAGCGTCGGCAGGACGTGATCTAGAACCATTCACTTGAAAACCAAAACGTAAATGATCCGTTACATTAAAGTCACTTTTCAAGTTAATAGTAAGACGAGTCATTTTCTCCTTCATAATAGATCCTTGCTCGTTATCGTAACCTACACTCATGTAGTACTTTCCCTTATCATTAGCACTAGTAATACTCACATTATTTTGCGTAATGAATCCTGTTTGGAAAATAGCTTTTTGCCAATCTGTATCTGCTCCCCAATTTGTATAATCAAACGGTTTCGCTCCTTGATTGATTAGTTGTTCATTATACAGCTCTTTAAATTCTGCAGCATTGGTCAAACTTACCCGATCGGCTACATGTTTAAAGCCAACTGTTGAGTTTATATTCACCGAAGTCTTTCCCGCCTTTGCCTGCTTGGTCGTTACAATGATCACACCATTTGCACCTGCTATACCAAAAACAGCCAAAGAAGAGGCATCTTTTAAGATTTCAATTCGCTCAATATCAGCCGAATTTATATGATTGATATTATCAGTAAATAGCCCGTCTACTACATACAAAGGTTTATAACCGTTAATAGAGTTCGTACCACGAATTCTAATTTCAGGATCTTGCCCGGGGCGTCCATTGTTTACGATTTGTAAACCTGCTACTTTTCCTTGTAAGCTAGAAGCCGGGTTCGTTCCTGGTCTGTTGGCCAACTCTTTAGCATCTACACTTACAATAGAACCTGTAAGGTCTCTCTTTTTTGCAGAACCGTAACCAATAACAACGGTTTCATCCAGCAATACGGTATTCTCTTTTAGCACAACATTAATTACAGAAGATTTTACTTCTATAATTTGATCCAACATACCAACATATGAAAATACCAGTTTATCTCCTTTGGAGACATCCAAAGTGTACTCTCCATCAAAATTGGTAATTGTACCCGTTGATGTACCTTGCACAGCCACACTAACCCCAATTAATGGTTCATTACCTTCATCGGTAACAGTACCTTTCACTGTAAGAGTGTTCTGTGCCATCAAAGTAAAGTGGAAGCTAAAAATAAATAGTCCCACTAAAGTAAATAGGATTTTACTAGCAAAGGTTTTCTTACTACCTTGTGCATAATTAATCCTTGTTTGTTTTAGTTTCATGGCTAAATTTAATTATTAATTAAACAAGAATATTTATAAATAAAACGCGTTCAAAAAGCATATCTATAGCTTTTTAAAACTTCTTTAACACAAGTATACTAAGAGTTGTTTAGGTTTACTAAAAATCGTCCTCACTCTAAATACATCATTCAAAAATAGCTATAAATAGCAACTCACGTTTACTACTCAATAGTATATAATATAATGATTAATAGATAATTAAGAAATCTGAATAAGGAATTCATTTAGGTTCTGAGAAGAGTCTAGACCTAGTTTTTTTCTCAATCGGTACCTGTTATTTTCCACAGAACGAACCGTAGCATTCATAAGTGAAGCTATTTCTTTCGTATCCATATTCAGTTTTAAACAAGCACACAATCGCAAATCGTTGTTTGTTAAGTCGGGGTACATCTCTTTAAGTCTGGCAAAGAAATTGGCATGCTTCTCTTCAAATTTAATTAAGAATAACTTCCAATCTGCTTCAGGGTTTAGACTTTGATTGATTAAGGCATCCACCTGATTAGTTAAGGGAATCATTCCCTTCAACTTTGTCTTTTCATAAAACTCATGAACTAGATTGCGAAGATTGCTTATGAGTTCATTCTTGTGGATAATAAAAGAGGTTAATGTAAATAATTCTGCATTTCTAGATTCAACTTTTTCTTTTAAGCTACTCGCTACTGTCCGTAAGCGCGCAACCTCTCTCATCCTCACCTTATGAAGATGAATGTTTCTATATCTCTTTAAAACCAGTGTCCATATACCATAGAAGATACTTAGAACTAAAAGAAGATAAAGCAGAATGGCCCAAGGAGTAAAATACCAGGGAGATTGTACGATAAAAGGGAGGGAAGTTACCGAAGAAAAACTATTTTCTCGATTAACAGAACGAACTTCGAG
>JASLCM010000252.1 GCA_030151845.1 Bacteroides sp. | reverse complement strand
GTGCTAACCTCCTATCTCGATCGTTATCCAGACACTCCTTATGAGAACAGGGTATTAGCCCTTATGGCTTCAGCCTATTTTTACGAAGGAGAATACGATAAGTCACTTGCAATGTTTAACTCCACGAGATTGGAACTTTTAGATCGTGAAGAGCGAGATGAGTTAACTTATCTAAAGGCTATCTCCTATTTGAATATAGGCAATATGCAAGATGCTGCAATCTGGTTTGAAACACTTAAGGAAACAAATTCAAGCTATCAAGAGGATGCTGAATACTACTTATCTTACATAAGATATAAGCAACAGAGATACGATGAGGCGCTCAATAGTTTTGAGAATTTACGTTCAAGCAAGAAGTATGGAAAGTATGTACCCTACTTTATTGCGGATATTGCTTTGGTAAAGGGTGATCTAGTCAAGGCGGATCGTGAGGCCAGAAGTTATTTAGCTAGTTATCCTAACCAAGAGTATGCAGCGGATATGCATCGAATACTTGGTGAGATAGCCTACTTGAAAGAAGATTTTCGGACAGCTATTGTTGAACTGGAGGAGTATGTGAAGCAGACCAATACAGTATCTAGAAATGCTAATTATATGCTTGGTATAGCATATTATCAAACAGCTGTTTACTCAAAGGCCGCAGAACAGTTAGGAGAGGTTGTTGGTATACAAGATAATTTGGCACAAAATGCCTATCTGCATATGGGGCTCTCTTACTTAAAACTAGCCGAAATGAATAAAGCTCGCATGGCTTTTGAACAAGCTGCTGCTTCTAATGCAAATTCACAGGTAAAAGAGCAAGCTGCATACAACTACGCGTTATGTATTCATGAAACCTCTTTTTCTGCCTTTGGGGAGTCGGTTACTGTTTTTGAACGATTTTTAAACGACTATCCAAACTCTTCTTATGCAGAGAGAGTAAGCTCCTATTTGGTTGAATTGTATATGAACACAAGGAGTTATGATGCTGCTTTAGCTAGTATTGAGCGCATCGGTAACCCAAGTGCTCAAATTCTTGAGGCAAAGCAAAAGATTTTATTTCAATTAGGAACGCAGGCATTTACTAACACTGCCTTTGATGAGGCCATATCTTACCTGACTCGCTCCTTGGACTTAGGTTCTTACAATAAGCAAACTAAGGCAAACTCTTTTTATTGGCGTGGTGAGGCTAAGTATCGTCTAAATGCTAAAGATGGTGCTAAGTCTGATTTCCTATCCTACCTGCAAAGTACATTGGATAATCAAAGTGATATGTATGCTTTGGCTCACTATAATCTTGGTTATATCTCTTTCGAAAAGAAAGCCTACAGTGAAGCTAGGGAGTGGTTTTCAAAATTTACCCGTCTCTATCGCGGTTCAGATAAAATGGCTTTAGCAGACGCTTATAATAGAATAGGTGATACTTACTTACGTGTGCGTAACTTTAATGATGCCAAAAACTACTATGCAAGAGCAGAGGAGTTGGGAACAGCTGTTGGTGATTACTCATTTTATCAATTGGCTTTAGTGTCAGGACTAGAAAAAGATTATACAGGAAAGGTGACTCTTTTAAACCGACTTGCTGGAAAATACCCTAACTCACCGTATGTAACTCATTCAACCTATGAAAAAGGAAGGTCGTATGTCTTAATGGGTAACAATAAACAGGCTATAGCAGTCTTTAAAGAGTTGGTTGCAAAATATCCACAAAGTCCAGTAGCCCGGAAGGCGGCTGCAGAAATAGGACTATTATATTACCAAGATGGTGCACATGATGAGGCTATTAAAGCTTATACCCATGTAGTGAAAGAGTATCCAGGAAGTGAGGAGGCAAGACTAGCCATGCGTGATTTAAAATCGATTTATGTAGATGTGAATCGTGTAGATGAGTTTGCAAAACTAGCGAATCAACTGCCTACAGGTATAACTTTTGATGCGAGTGAGCAAGACTCATTAACTTATATTGCTGCAGAGAAGCTATACATGAGAGGAAGTATAGGACAAGCAAATGAGAGTTTAAACCGATACTTGCAAAGTTTCCCAGAGGGGGCTTTCCGTTTAAATGCACACTATTACTTATGTGTTATTGGTAAACAACAGAAAAACAACGAGATGGTTTTGGAGCACTCGAGCAAGTTGTTAGAATATCCAGATAACCCATTCTCCGAAGAGACCTTAGTTATGCGTGCAGATGTAGAGTATACAGAGCTTAATTTTGCCGGAGCTCTTGATAGTTATAAAAAACTAAAGGAGAAGGCTTCTACACTAGAGAGAAAAGAGTTAGCTCTGATAGGTATACTTCGCTCTTCATATCTCTTGAAAGACGATGTTGAGGTTATTCAATCGGCTACTGAGTTGATGGGACTAAATAAAATTACACCTGAGGTGAGAAATGAAGCGCTCTACTTTAGAGCTAAATCTTATCTTAACCAGAAGGCTACAACTAAGGCTATGGAAGACTTCAACCTGTTAGCAAAGGATACCCGCCATCTTTATGGTGCAGAGGCAAAATTTCAGGTAGCACAATTACTTTATAACAGCAAAGAGTATAATAAGGCTGAGAAAGAACTTCTGAGCTTTATTGATCAGAGTACTCCTCACGCGTATTGGTTAGCAAGAGGTTTTGTTTTACTTTCTGATGTTTATGTTGCTATGGGGAAGACTTTAGATGCTCGTCAATATCTCTTGAGCTTACAACAGAACTACAAAGCCAATGATGAGATAGCAGATATGATTGCCACTAGATTGAATAAATTAAACAACTAAGAAAATGAAGAAGATATACTATATATTATTGAGTTTCCTTTACTTTCCACTAATTGCTTCTGCTCAAATAGAGCACAATGATTCTACTGTATCGCGAACAGTAGTGGTGGAGCAAGAGTATAATCCAATTATTCAAGATGCCTCGAAAATAACCATACTGCCGGCTGTTGAGGAGTTAACAGCTCCGAAGCATGAGGTGGCTTATGACTACTCAATGATCCCTGCTAGGAGATTGTTGCCTGTAGCTATGCGTCCGCTCTTTGCTCCTGAGTACGAACAGCAAGTAAAGCCTGGATATCTTCGTTTAGGGTATGGTAACTATAACAATCTTGATGTAGTTGCGAACTATTTGTTCCGTATTTCAACTGTGGATAAATTAAATGTTCACTTTACAATGGATGGAATGAGTGGTAAAATAAAGGGAGATGAGAACTCACCATACAAGTGGGATTCTCACTTTTTTAACTCAAAAGCTGGGGTAAGCTACTTGCATCAATTTGAAAAGTTAGACTTTATTGCTGGAGTAGATTATGGTTTGGTGAACTTTAATTATTTCCCCCAGTATGCTTCATTTTCAAAACAAAAGTTCCAATCTGCAGGTGTTAAGCTTGGAGTAGAGAGTAACGAGAAGAGTGGTAGGTTTCAATATTTATGGAATACGAGTGTTCTCTTTTATGGAAGGGATCAAGATGTTATCGACCAGAATCTAAAAGAGAATATTATTCGCAGTGTCGGAGAGATTAAAACGGCTATTGGGTCCGAGCAGAGTATTGCAATAGGTTTAGCTATGGATAACTACCTATACAATCATGATTCGTTGAAAAACTTTACAGCATTGGGACTAAAACCCCACTATCTTTATGAGAGCGATGAGTGGAAGATAAGATTAGGAGCACAAGTAGATTTTGGTTTTGGTTTTGGAAAAAAAGCACATTTTGCTCCTGATGTTGCTATTAATTATATCTTTGCGGACCGTTATTCGTTTTTTGGAACAGTTAAAGGAGGGAGAATTGCAAATGACTTTAGAGCCTTGCAAGAGTTTAATCCTTATATGAATCTAGCAAATGAGCGTCCACAAGACTCCTTTGAGAAGATTAATGGTCAACTGGGTTTTAAAGCTTCTCCGTTAAATGGGGTGTGGTTTAAAATTTATGGGGGTCACCAACGTATTTCTGATGATTTGTATGTGTGGAATGAGCTGATCTCTTCAGAAGAATTAAGATACCACAAGTTGTTTCAAACAAATACAAATAATACCTATTTAGGGGCAGATTTGACTTATGAATATCAAGATGTAGTAGGACTCTCTTTGAATACGGTATATAGGAAATGGAAGGCTGATGATGAACTGGCTTTATTCAATAAACCGACACTCTCACTGGACTTCTCAATGAAATACAGTCCTCTTATGAACCTTACTGGTTTCTTGGGTTTTCTTTATGAAAAGAGAGATGAAGTAGAGATTCTTCCTGCTGTAGGAGATGGCTTTACAGATAAAATGGAGCCGGTAAGTAATCTTTATGCTGGGCTAAGCTATAATTTGTTTAAAGGAATTAATATTTACGCAAGAGCAAATAATTTATTAAATAAGAAGTATCAGTATTACTTAAATTATCCAACAGAGGGAATAAGCATTTTAGGTGGGATGAGTTTTACGTTCTAAAAACTTTGAAATGTTCTATTTCTTTATTTATATCTAAAGTGATAGATGATTTCTTATATTAAGAGGAATATATAGAACACAAAATAGGAGGTTGTAATAGAATTATGCAAAAAAATCTCGTAATAGTTGAGTCTCCAGCTAAAGCGAAAACGATAGAGAAGTTTTTAGGCAAGGAGTTTAAAGTTCTTTCTAGCTATGGACATATACGTGATCTGAAGCGAAAAGAGTTTAGTATAGATGTAGAGAATAATTTTAAGCCAGAATATGAAGTTCCTTCCGATAAGAAGAGCTTGGTTTCTGAATTAAAGAGTGAGGCAAAAAAAGCCGATATGGTTTGGTTAGCCTCGGATGAGGACCGGGAAGGAGAAGCCATCTCTTGGCATTTATACGAGGTGCTTGGTTTAAAGCCCGAGAAGACAAAACGTATCGTTTTCCATGAGATTACGAAACCCGCTATACTACATGCGATAGAGAACCCTAGAGAGATAGATGACAACTTAGTCAATGCTCAACAAGCTCGACGAATATTAGATAGAATTGTAGGGTTTGAACTATCTCCTGTACTGTGGAAAAAGGTGAAACCTGCTCTTTCGGCAGGTAGAGTACAGTCTGTAGCTGTTCGACTCATTGTAGAGAGAGAACGGGAGATTCAGAAGTTTAAAAGTGAATCTTCTTATCGTGTAACTGCACTCTTTTTAGTTAAGACCTCGTCTGGAGAAGAGACAGAGCTTAAAGGAGAGTTAACTAAACGACTAAAGAGTAAGAAGGCTGCATCTGACTTCTTGAAAAGCTGCTTGTCTGCTAACTTTAAAATCGAAGATATTGTAAAAAAACCTTCAAAAAGATATCCTGCAGCTCCTTTCACAACCTCAACATTGCAGCAGGAAGCTTCTAGAAAATTAGGTTTTTCTGTTGGACAAACAATGATGATAGCTCAACGTCTGTATGAATCTGGGCAGATTACCTACATGCGTACTGACTCAACAAATCTTTCAGGATTAGCTGTTCAAAAAAGTAAAGAGGTTATCACTGAGTTGATGGGAGAACAGTATGTTCATCCAAGACAGTATGCAACCAAAGCTAAAGGTGCACAGGAGGCCCATGAGGCGATACGTCCCACATACATGGATAAAACAGTTGCAACTGGTTCTGCTCAAGAGAAGCGTTTGTATGAATTGATATGGAAACGTACAATAGCTTCACAAATGGCAGAAGCTAAACTCGAGAAGACTACAGTTACAATTGGTTCAGAAGAGGTGAAGGATCGATTCACAGCAACGGGAGAGGTGGTTAAGTTTGATGGTTTTCTACGTGTGTATAGAGAGTCGTATGATGAAGACCATGAGGCTTATGAGATAAATAGCGGTGAGGATACTTTGCTTCCCCCTCTTACTATAGGAGAAGAACTCCAAAATATTAGCATTACTGCCACAGAGCGATTTACACAAAAACCTCCCCGCTACACAGAAGCGAGCCTTGTTCGTAAGATGGAGGAACTAGGAATTGGTCGTCCATCTACCTATGCTCCTACCATATCAACTATTCAGCAACGCGAGTATGTTGAAAAGGGAGACCGAGAAGGAATGGAACGAGAGTATAATGTGATGGAGTTGAGGAATAAAGAGATTTCAGACAAACAAGAGACAGAGCGCTATGGTGCCGAGAAGTCTAAGCTGTTCCCTACCGATGTCGGTATGGTGGTCTCTGATTTTCTTACCGAATATTTCCCTAACATCCTTGACTACAACTTTACTGCAACAGTAGAGAAGGAGTTTGATGATGTAGCCGAAGGTAAAAAGGAGTGGACAGACATCAT
>JASLCM010000233.1 GCA_030151845.1 Bacteroides sp. | reverse complement strand
TCTTCCTCTACAATTTTAACCACTAAAGCATCTTCAGGAAGCAAATCTTCGATAAGTTCTGGCCACTCTATAAAGCAAAGAGCACCACTGTAAAAGTAATCCTCATATCCCATATCATAAACCTCCTCTAGTTTTTTAATTCTATAAAAGTCGAAGTGATATATTAACTCCCCACTCTCCTCAGAGCGGTATTCATTAACAATAGAGAAAGTTGGAGAATTTATAACATCTTGCACCCCTAGAACCTCACAAAGAGCTTTAATAAAGGTTGTTTTACCTACTCCCATTTTACCATAGAAGGCAATGACAGAGTGCTCTTCCAAAGCTGATAAAAACTCTGTTGCAACTTCCTTAATTTGATCTAATGATTCTATTTTTCTTTCAATCATATTTGGCTTTTTTATAGCTAAGTTTAATCTTAGCCGACTCTAATAATTTACATAAAATAAAGATCAATACCGAAGTAAAGATAATAGATGCTCCCGAAGGAACATTAAAATAAAAAGAGACCAGAAGTCCACCAATACAACTAAACAAGCCAAAAAGAATGGATAGTAAGATTATTGAAGCAAACTTCTTAGTGAACAAGTTGGCTGTCATCTGAGGTATTGTAAGTAGTGAGATGACTAAAACAATACCAACTACACGCAAAGAAGAAACAATAGTCAGTGCCATAAAGACCATTAGAGCATACTCAAAGAACAGGACAGGTACTCCTCTCGAACGAGCAAAGTCTCCATCAAAAGAGATCATAATAATCGTTTCAAGAAAGAGTAAGAAAAAGAGAACTAGGGCCACCATAACTCCAAACTGAAACACCAAATCAGAGGTACTAATGGTTAAAATATTCCCAAATAAATAAGTAGATAAATCTGGAGCAAAACCAGGAGCTAAAAAGCTAAACATTACACCTACTGCCATTCCCAATGTCCAGAAAACAGCAATTGCAGAATCCTCTCTTACCTCCTTTTTTTTGCTAAGCCATTCCACTCCTAAGGCAGAGAAAACAGAAAAGAGCGTAGCACATAATAATGGAGAAATTCCTGTATAAATACCTATTCCTATTCCCCCAAAAGAGGCATGGGTTAACCCTCCACTAATAAAGACTAAGCGTCTACTCACAATGTAGGTTCCCATTATTCCGCAAATAACACTTGCGAAAAGGCTGCCCAGTAAAGCATGCTGAAAAAAAGTATAGCTCAGAAGATCGCTCAATTTTTTATTTTTTTAATGTATTCTTCTCTCTCCAACTACAAGTAGCACCTCATCTTTTACCTGGATAGGAAGCTGAATACCACGAAGCATCAAACTTCGCACCCAACCAGCTACATCCGTATCTTGCATGGTGTAAAAAACATCTCTAAATTCATCTGCTTGATCCTCGGAGTAACCCGAACATGGAACTCCAATGTATTGATCTAACTCTTCATCGTCGTAATATACGATTTCTTGACTTACACCTGCAAGTAAACTATCTTTTTCACATAACTCATGTTGCCCGCAACATTCTGTATCGATCTCTTTTACTTCTGGTAGTTCCTCTATTTCTCCACGACGCAATTGCTCTTTCAGTTTCCTATTTCTTAAGGATCCTAACAAAAAAGCTACTACAGCTAAGAAAATCAAACAACCTACAAGTACCCACATAATTTATTTTTTTATATACTGCAAAAGTAATAATTTTCTATCTAAACTTTAATTCTTTACCTCAGATATTAGGAAGCCAACTTTTTTTAAGTCTTCCCAAAAAGTGGGGTATGATTTTGTTACTACCTCAGGATTATTAATTACAAAGTCATCTATCTTCATGGAGGCTACAGCAAAAGCCATGGCCATACGATGGTCTTCATAGGTATCTATAGAGAAGGTAGACTCCGAATCGATCGTACCCCCTCTCCAGGTTAACGTAGACTCTCCGTCACTTTCAAGAAGGAAACCCAACTTTCGCATTTCATTTTGTAATGCAACCAATCGATCAGTCTCCTTCACCTTTAAAGATTGTAAGCCCGTAAAGTGAAACGGAATACCTAACAACGCACAAGCAACAACAAAAGTTTGTGCCAAATCAGGTATTTTTATAAAATTAGTGTCCAGTAAAGCAACTTTGGGACGTTTTCTAACTAAACGAACTCCACCATCTACATACTCTGTTTCTACCCCTAGTTGTTCAAACAATTCAGCTCCCATTGCATCTCCCTGCCAACTAACAGCTGTAACCCCAAGGAGCTTTATAGCAGATTTTCTTGACAATGCCACTAAAGCATACCAATACGAAGCTGCGCTCCAGTCAGATTCTACCACAAGAGGCTTGTAGTTATAGTTTCCACTCTCTACACGAATACTCCTGTTAGAAACCCAATAGGCCTTAGCCCCATAAAAGGAGATCATTTGTAGAGTAAGATCAATGTATGGCCTGGATATTATGGTTCCTTCTAAGTTTAGCAACAAACCTTTTTTAAGGCGAGGACCTATCATTAATAAGGCAGATATAAATTGTGAGCTTACATGCCCCGGCATAGTTAACTCACCTCCAATTAACTCCTTACCCCTTATTCGTAAAGGAGGATACCCTTCCTTTTCTTCATAAGTTATGGATGCCCCTAATTCTCGCAAAGCATCCACCAAAACACCTATCGGTCTCTCTTTCATCCGCTTACTTCCTGTAATAGTTCGCTCTCCCTCTTTCAAAGAAAAATATGCTGTTAGAAACCGCATAGAAGTACCTGCTGCCATAACATCAATAACCTCAGCTTCTGTTTTTAAAGCCCGCCGCATCACAAAGGTATCATCACATGAAGATAAGTTCTTAGCCTCTTTTGTAAAACCACCCAGTGCTTGTATTAATAGTGCACGATTACTAATACTTTTTGAAGAAGGAAGATCAATACAGCCCTCTAACTCTTTCGGAGGGGATATTTTATATGCCATAAATTAGTAGATTTCAATCACACAAATATACTCATTATTAATTAAACCGATTCTAAGCAATATTCTTATGTTTAACGATAACATAAAATCATTCGAGTAATACTTTATGATTTTCTAGTGTCCCAACAGAACATAAAATAGAACATTGGATAAGTGAAAAGAAAACGACATAAAGTCCACAAGCTATAACTAAAAAGAGGCGTGTAACTACACGCCTCTCTCATCACTTAAACCTATAAAGTTAGTAACTTCTATTTATTCAAGTTACAACCTTCGCAACGAGGTTTTATCTGTTTAAAAAAATCATTTCCTTTATCATCAACAAGAATAAATGCGGGGAAGTTTTCAACCTCTATTTTCCAGATCGCTTCCATACCAAGTTCTGGATACTCTACACATTCAATATTCTTAATGTTATTTTGAGCCAAAATTGCAGCAGGTCCCCCAATGCTACCCAAATAGAACCCACCATACTTCTTACAAGCATCTGTAACTTCCTGACTTCTGTTACCCTTAGCTAACATGATCATGCTACCGCCATGGCTCTGGAACAGGTCTACATAGGGGTCCATTCTTCCTGCAGTTGTTGGACCCATAGAGCCACAAGCCATTCCTTCTGGAGTCTTAGCTGGCCCAGCATAATATATCGGATGATCTTTGATATATTGAGGTAGATCTTCTCCACGATCTAAACGCTCCTTCA
>JASLCM010000229.1 GCA_030151845.1 Bacteroides sp. | reverse complement strand
GTGCTAATACTAGTTCTCCCTCTTTTACCAAGTAGAAACCAACCCAAAAAAAGTGAAAATTTTCTTTTAATGCAGCAGATATATTGGCTAGGTTGGCCATTAAGTCTGTCTCTGATTCTAAAAAAGCCTTAATTTGAAGCTCAACTTTCCTATATCTCTCTCCTTTATTTCCACTTAACAAAACAATATCTTCTGTCATACACCTTAAATTTTAATTCGTTCAACATAAAAAATATTCAATAGCACTGACCTTTCGTGCCACTCTCATTTTACCACTAATACCTTTTTATTGCAAGATGCTAAGAAAACAGCATCTATCGCTTACTTTTTGATTAAACAACCAGAGAAAAAATAGAATTTTGCCCCTTTCGTTCTTAAATAAAAGTCATTTTATCGTTTTATTTAATTTATATTTTTTAATAGGGCTGCTTATTTATTAAAATAAATTAGCTTTTCACAAATATACAATATTGATCGAATTAACAATATAAAAAATATTTTTTATCCGTACATTTGATTAATCTAAATGTAATACAAATAAGCATGCAAGATTTTATACCCCAAATTTCAAGCCGAACTAACCTACCTATGCATCAAGTAAAAGGTGCTATTGCACTACTTAATGAGGGGGCATCCATCCCTTTTATCAGTAGGTATAGAAAAGAGAGAACTGGAGGGTTAGATGAGGTTCAACTAGACATCATACAGAAAGAGTTTACTAAGCTTACTGAGTTAGGGAAAAGAAAAAAATATATACTAGAAAGTCTTACGGAGCAAGGAAAGCTCAGTCCCGAGTTAGAAATAAAAATTAATGAGACTTGGGATTTAACAGAGTTGGAGGATATCTATTTACCTTTTCGTCCCAAACGTAGAACACGAGCAGAAATGGCTAGGCAAAAAGGACTAGAACCATTAGCGCTACAAATCGTTAAACAAGAAGAGATAAATCCTTTACTCGAAGCGAAAAAGTATCTGTCTAAAGAAGTTTCCACCCCAGAAGAGGCTTTAATGGGAGCACAAGATATTGTTGCGGAACTCATTTCAGAAAACAACCGTGCCCGTAATGCTATTCGTTCTCTTTTTAAGAGAGAGGCTACCATCCATTCAAAAGCTATAAAGACAGATAAAATAGAGGAGGCTCAAAAATTCAAAGACTATTTTGAATTCAACGAGTTATTAAACAAATGTGCTTCGTACCGAATCTTGGCTATTCGAAGAGGAGAAAGTGAAGGTTTTTTAAGAGTAAGCATCCAGGTTAACGATGAGTATGCTATCGAAAAGCTAAATGCTCTCTTTATTAAAAAACAGAATAAAACAACACCTTTATATAAGGAAGCTATTGCCGATGGCTACAAAAGATTACTTCGCCCCTCTATCGAAACTGAGTTTGCTAACTCTAGCAAGTTAGAAGCCGATATCAAATCTATTGAAATATTCACCAAAAACTTAAGGCAGCTTCTTTTAGCCCCTCCATTGGGCGAAAAGAGAACGCTCGCAATCGACCCAGGTTATAGAACTGGTTGTAAGGTGGTTTGTTTGGATGCACAGGGAAATCTTCTACACAATGAAACGATATTTCCACACCCTCCTCATTCAAAGAGATCATCGGCTGCATCTGCTCTTCGAAAAATGGTGGAAGCTTACCAAATAGAGGCTATTGCAATTGGAAATGGTACTGCTAGTAGGGAAACAGAGCACTTTGTTAAAAATCAACAGTTTGACCGTTCGGTTCAACTTTTTGTGGTTAGTGAACAAGGTGCTTCTATCTACTCTGCATCCAAAACTGCAAGGGAAGAATTTCCCGATTACGATGTAACAGTACGAGGTGCTGTATCTATTGGTAGAAGATTAATGGATCCTTTAGCAGAGCTAGTAAAAATAGATCCAAAGTCTATTGGGGTTGGACAGTATCAACACGATGTGGATCAAACGCTATTAAAAGAGGCATTAGATAATACAGTAATAAGTTGTGTTAACCAAGTGGGTGTTGAACTTAATACAGCGAGTAAACATTTGCTAACCTATATTTCCGGATTAGGGCCTCAACTGGCTCAAAACATTGTAGACTATCGTTCTGAAAAAGGACCTTTTAAGAGCCGGAAAGAGTTATTAGAGGTTCCGCGAATGGGGGCAAAAACATTTGAGCAAGCTGCAGGCTTTTTACGTATAAGAAACAGTAGTAACCCTCTAGATAGAACTGCTGTACACCCTGAAAGCTATAAGGTGGTAGAAAAAATGGCAGCAGATCTTCATGCAACTGTGGTAGATTTAATTAATCGGAAGGAACTTCGCGATAAAATAAAGCTAACCAACTATGTAACCGAGGATGTTGGATTACCTACGCTTACAGATATTCTCAAGGAGTTAGAAAAGCCTGGACTAGATCCCAGAGAAAAAATTAAAGTATTTGAGTTTGATCAAAACATTAGAAGTATCAATGATTTGAAAGAGGGAATGATTTTACCTGGAATAGTGAGTAACATTACCAACTTTGGTGCTTTTGTTGATCTGGGTATTAAAGAGAATGGGTTAATTCACCTCTCTCAATTAGCTAACCGGTTTATCTCCTCTCCATCCGAAGTTGTATCCATCCATGAACATGTTCGTGTAAAAGTTATAAGTATTGATTTACCAAGGAAACGGATTCAGCTTAGTATGAAAGAGATTGAATAGTAACCCTTAAGAAGGCTTCTCTCCAAAGAAGCCTTCTTTGATAATAAGCAATAGAGAAAAGGTTAGAATAGCTGTAGCCCAAAAGGTATTTTCAAAACCTCCTAATTCTCCAAACAGCGCTCCCTCTTTAGAGGAAAATGAGAATAGAGAGTTCATGGGATTCAGCTGTCCACTAACAGGGTAACCCAATAGATCTTTTTGTAAGAAGTTCCATAAAAAATGCCAGAGAGTAACAATAAGTACACCTTCTGAGAGGTAGTATAAGAGTGCTAAAAAGAGTCCAGCAATAAAGATATTAAAAAGCATTAGAGAAGAGATTGCATCGTTACCAAGATGTAAAACTGTAAAGATCAAAGAGGAAAACAGACAAGCGGCTATCAGTGAGAGTCGCTGTAATAGAAATCGGAAGAGAAGTACGCGTACTAAAATTTCCTCTGCCAATGCCAATAGAAAGGTTATCCCTACCCCAACTACAAAAGATATAAATGGAGGATTATTCCAAGAAACTGTAGCAAAAGGATCTATCCAAAGCGAAAAAAGAAACTGCAAGCAAAAGAGAGTCGGCAGTAAGAGCAAAAGCAAGACAGAGAGTGATTGTAACGAGCTAGATTTACAAACTCTTCCCAACCATGAAAACTCTATTTTTTCTATTTTCCTCACTCTTATCTCTAATTAAAGAATCTCTCCTACTACTAAAATCCATTAATACAGATTATCGATAGGGTCATAAAGCAAAAATAATTATAAAAAGAGAGTTTTAAACCATAGATGCGTTTATAAATAATTACATTTGTTTGCTTACATAAGTTTAATTTGTATTTATCAATATGAAAATAAGGTTCTTACTAGCTTTACTTTTTGCAACAACTTACGCCTTTGCGCAAGAGACAGCAAAGCACATTCATGTTTCAAAGCCGGGAACATTACCGAGTGAACTAACCCTTGAAGAGGCTCAAAAAATAACAAAACTTACGTTAACCGGAACAATTAATGCAATCGACTTCAAACATTTGAGAGATGATTTCAGTGAGTTGGAGGAGCTTGACTTAAAGAATGTATCGATAAAGTTTTATGCAGGAAAACAGGGACCGTATACGGATCGTTTCTATGTATACCCTAATAATTGCATACCAGCTTATGCTTTTTCATTTCCAGACTCAACGTTCAATAGAGAGGTTAAGCTAAAAGAGGTTATTCTATCAAATAAAATTAAAAACATAGAGGATTGTGCTTTTAAAGATCTCTCTTCACTAGCGGTAGTAAGACTTGCTAAACGTACCCCTCCTAACCTATTGAAAGAGGCTATTTCTCCTAAAAATACGGCTGTATTTGTTCCCTTAGGAACTTCGGATACTTATCGATCTAAAAAGAACTGGAGTCGGTTTGCTCTTTTAGAGGGTGATCCTGTTACTGTCCATGTACAGGTGGGTCAAATGAGTTCTCTAGAGAGGGAGTTACAGCAGCTAAATGTACACCCAAAAGAGATTCACTTCTTAACTATAGCTGGAAAGTTAGAAGCTGAAGATTTTGAGTTGATTCGGGATTATATGCCTAATTTAGTCAATGTAGACTTAACTGAAACTACTGCTTTAGAGATACCAGAGTATACCTTTACTCAAAAGAAATACCTACTTAAAATCGCTCTTCCAAAAGGGCTAGTCTCCATTAAACAGAGAGCTTTTAGTGGATGCATCAGACTTAGTGGAACATTAGTACTTCCTTCTACCCTTAGTGGTATTGAGTTTGGAGCTTTCATGGGATGCGA
>JASLCM010000194.1 GCA_030151845.1 Bacteroides sp. | reverse complement strand
CGCTCACTTTCATCGACACAGAGGATGGTAAAAATTATTGGTTTGATGGAGAAAACTATTGGAGGGTTATGCTCTTTATTCCCAATGCGAAGACTTTTGAAGCGGTAACACCAGAGTATGCCTACTATGCAGGTAAAGCTTTTGGAAATTTCCAATATATGCTCTCCGATTTACCTGAAAAGCTAGGTGATACTATTCCTAATTTCCATAATATGGAGTATCGACTAGTAGAACTTAAAGAGGCTATACAGAAAGACAAAGCAAATCGAGTAAAAGATGTCTCTTTCTTCATAGATGAACTATTAAAAAGAGAACAACAGATGTGCCAAGCTGAAGAACTGCATCGCAAAGGTAAATTAGAGAAACGAGTTTGTCATTGCGATACAAAGGTAAATAACATGATGTTTGATAGTAATGGTGAAGTTTTATGCGTGATAGACCTTGATACAGTCATGCCCAACTTTATTTTTTCCGATTATGGCGACTTTCTAAGAACAGGTGCAAACAAAACAAGTGAAGATGATCCTAATCTTGATAAAGTTTCATTTGATATGGATATTTTTAAAAGTTTCACAAAAGGGTATTTAGAGAGTGCAAGTATTTTCTTAACACCAATAGAGATCAAATATCTTCCCTTTGCAGCCTCACTCTTCCCCTATACGCAGTGTGTACGTTTTTTAACAGACTATATTAACGGAGACACTTATTATAAGATTCAATACCCCGACCACAACTTAGTTCGAACAAAGAACCAGTTTAAACTGCTACAGTCTGTTGAAGCTAATTTAGAGCAAATGGAAAAATACATAGCCAACTCCATTTGATTTTAGAAGTAACCGTTTGAAAACGGCTGCTAAAGACGTATCTTTGCCCGTTGAAAGTAAAAACATATCAGTTAGATGAAACAGCTTAATATTAATAAAATAAGTATTGCTAATATACCAGTGGAAGCCATTCCTGCATTGCTAGATAAAGAGAAGGTCCCTTTTGAAGCAATAGGCTCTGTAAACTGGGAACAAGACTATCCTTATAAACCTAAAGTTAAATTTAGAGTGGCATACACCAATGATGCGATCCTATTAAATTACAAGGTTTCAGAAAAAAGCATACGAGCTCTTAGCCATCAAGACAATGGACCTGTTTGGAAGGACTCTTGTGTTGAGTTTTTTGTTATTCCAAACAACGATGGTATCTATTACAACATAGAGTGTAATTGTGCAGGAGCGATACTTATTGGAGCTGGTCGGGAAAGAGAAGATAGGGTTCGAGCAACTCAAGATATCCTCAATAAAGTGGAAAGATGGTCAAGTCTTGGAAGAGATTCTTTTGAAGAGAAAGTAGGTGACTACTCTTGGGAGGTTGCTCTAATTATCCCTTTCTCATCTTTTTTTATGCATGATATTGAGTCATTGGATGGAAAAGAGATTAGAGCTAACTTCTACAAATGTGGTGATGATTTAACAGAACCTCATTTTCTATCCTGGAATCCCATTAAGCTAGAGAAACCAAACTTTCATGCCCCACAGTTTTTTGGATTACTAAAGTGTTTATAGTACACTTTAGGATATAACCTCATAAAGCTAATACAATATGTACAAAACTATTGCATAATGTATTAGCTTTATTTACTTTAGACTTTTAGTTACATTCTCTTTTCAGATAAACCTATGAAGCAAACCTCATTTTTTATGAAAATAAAGAATATACTTCTTGTAGTGGTGTGTTCTAGCGTCATTCACTCCTGTGCCAGCATAGGACAGCCGGACGGTGGACCTATTGATGAAACTCCTCCTAAATTTTTAAAAAGTAGTCCAAGTCCCAAAGCAATTAATGTTGATAACCAAAAGATCGTACTTGAGTTTGATGAGTTTATAAAGTTAGAAAATGTATCTGAAAAAGTAATTGTATCTCCTCCTCAAATTCAACAGCCAGAAATTAAGCCTAAAGGCAAGAAAGTACAGATCAATTTACTAGACTCTCTGAAGCCAAATACCACTTATACCATCGATTTTGGTGATGCTATCGTAGACAACAACGAGGGGAACCCCTTAGGTAACTTTTCCTTCACTTTCTCTACTGGAAGCAATATAGACACACTAACAGTTTCAGGAACCCTTCTAAACGCATCAGATTTAGAGCCCATTAAAGGACATCTTGTTGGATTACACTCCAACTTAAATGATACTGCATTTACCTCCCTTCCTTTTGAAAGAGTTTCCATAACAGATTCTCGTGGAAAATTTACAATTCGTGGAATTGCTCCAGGAAAATATCATCTATATGCACTCAAAGATATGGATCAAAACTTCTTGTTTAGTCAACCTGGAGAAGAGATAGCTTTCCATGATTCTATCATTATTCCTACATTAGAAGAGAGACAGAAGCAGGATACACTCTGGAAAGACTCACTTACAATTGATACTATTCTTACCAAGAAGTATACTCACTACCTTCCAGATGATTTAATCTTACGATCTTTTAAAGAGGATACATACAATCAATATCTTGAAAAATCGGAAAGAGTAACTCCCAATAAGTTTTCGCTCTATTTTAAAGCCAAGTCAGACTCACTTCCTAAGATTAAAGGTATAAACTTTGATACCAATAGTTTAATTTTAGAAGCAAATAGCACAAAAGATACACTTCATTATTGGATAAAAGACTCTCTGGTCTACCAAATGGACACACTCTACCTGGCTGCAGATTACTTTCAGTCAGATACTCTTTTTCAACCTATTTTAAAGAGAGATACCTTACGGTTTATTAGTAAAAATAAACCAAAAGAGGTTGAAAAAACGGATAAGAAAAAGAAAAAACAAGAGGAAAAAGAGATTGAGCAATGGCTAGCAATAAAGTCATCTGTAGGCAGCACTGTTGAAGTATATGATCTTTTATCGATAGAAGTAGAAGAGCCTATCAAGCAATTAAATGAAGAGATGTTCCATATTCGAGAAAAGGTAGATACCCTATGGAAAGATATCTCTTTTACCTTAATACCCGACTCAAACAACATTAGAAGATACCTCATAGAATCAGATTGGAAGCCGCAAGGCGAATATGAGTTAGCTATTGATTCTCTTGCAATACAGGGGATTTATGGACTATTCAACAATACTTTAAAGCAAAATTTTAAGATACGAGCGTTAGAAGAGTATGGACAAGTCTACTTTAATATCACAGGATTGAACAATAGTGCTTTTGTAGAGTTATTAGATACACAGGATAAAGTGATAAGAAAAGTGGAAGTGAAAAACAATCGTGCAGATTTTTACTATCTTATGCCTGGAAAATACGCTGCGCGATTAATTGTTGATGAAAATAAGAATGGAAGATGGGATACTGGAGATTTTAAAACTAGAAAACAACCAGAAATGGTTTATTATTACCCTCAGTTGATAGAATTCAAAGCCAACTGGGAGGCTCTACAAGATTGGGATTTAAACGCTAAAAGTTTAGATGAGCAAAAACTAGAAGAGCTAAAAAAACAAAAACCAGATGAAAATAAAAAGAAAAAACGAGATAGAGAGAAAGAGAGGAGTCAAAACAGTAACCAACGAAGGGGAGGGGCTCCTATGCGTTTTTAACAGAGCCTTTTTATTTCTATTACTTCTATCTACCTTTGGTATAAAACAAGATCTTTATGCCCAATGCACTACAGTTAATCAGGCTTTTCAAGCAGGAGAAGTAATTGAATATGACCTCCATTTTAACTGGAAATTCATTTGGGTAAAAGCTGGTGAAGCTGTTCTAAAAACCAAAACAACCCAATTTAAAGGAAAAGAGGCTTATCAGTTAGATTTATTAGCAGCTGGTAGTAAAAAAGCAGATTTCTTTTTTATCATGCGTGATACCCTAACTTCAATCATGACAAAGAATATAGAACCTATCTATTTTAGAAAAGGAGCTGAAGAGGGCAATAAATACAGAGTGGATGAAGCCTGGTTTACATACCAAGATGGATATAGTGAAGTAGAGCAAAGAAGGACCTATGAGGATGGATCTATATATGCTAGTAGTTTTAAAGATAATAGATGCATTTATGATATGTTATCTATTTTAGCGCGTGCACGATCTTTAAATGGAGAAGACTACAAAAAGAATGACCAAATTCGTTTTCCTATGACTACAGGAAAACGAGTTGAAGAACAAACACTTGTTTTTCGAGGTCGAGAAAACTTAAAAGCCCAAGATGGTAATACATACCGCTGTTTAGTTTTTTCGCTCATTGAATTTCCTAAGAAAAAAGAGAAAGAGGTCATCACATTCTATATTACTGATGATAAAAACCATCTTCCTATTCGCCTGGATTTGTATCTAAACTTTGGTTCTGCAAAAGCTTTCTTGAAAAATATAAAAGGAAATAGACACCCTCTATCCTCTATCGTTAACTAACGAAACAGTTTCTTCATAAAAAAAGAGGTCTAAAATTTTAGACCTCTTTTTTATATCTATTTAAAGGGAGAGTTTCCACTCACTTCCTTCTTTCGTATCCTTGATTTCAAAGCCTAAGGCAGTTAATTCATCGCGAATTTTATCCGATGTAGCCCAGTCTTTTTGTGCTTTCGCATAATTTCTATGCTCAAGTAACATATCTACAACCTTCTCATAGACTTGCTCTTTTGCTCCGGTCGATTCTGTCTCTAACCTTAACCCCAAAATGTCAAAAAGGAAAAGAGTGAAGACCTCTTTGAGTTCTTTACAGTCAGCTGTTGTCAACTCAATATGCCCTGCTTTAGCACTATTGATAACCTTAGCTGCATCAAATAGATGAGAAATAACAATGGGTGTGTTTAAGTCATCATTCATAGCTAAGTAACACTTCTCTTTTAATTCCTTTACAGACTGCTTTAATTCGCCCTCTACTGCATTTATTTCATCAATCAAAGACATAGCCTCCATAAGCCTATTTAAACCCTTCTCTGAGGCCTGTAAAGCTTCATTGCTAAAATCAACTGTACTGCGATAGTGAGCTTGAAGAATGAAGAAACGAATAGTCATTGGACTATAAGCCTGTGTTAACAGATCGTGCTCTCCAGTAAAGAATTCATCCAGTGTAATAAAGTTACCCAAAGACTTACCCATCTTAGTTCCATTTATGGTTATCATATTATTGTGCATCCAATAACGTACCATGTCAGAACCTTGAGAAGCAACAGATTGAGCTATTTCACATTCATGATGAGGAAAAACTAAATCCATACCCCCTCCATGAATATCAAACTGTTCTCCTAGGTATTTCCTTCCCATAGCTGTACATTCGCAATGCCAACCAGGAAAACCGCTTCCCCAAGGAGAAGGCCATCTCATGATATGTTCAGGAGTAGCTGCTTTCCATAAAGCGAAATCGGCGGGATTTCTTTTTTCCTGTTGCCCATCTAATTCACGTGTTGTATTTAACACTTCATCAAGCTTTCTACCTGAGAGCTTACCATAATGATGTTCTTTATCGTATTTTTCTACATCAAAATAGACAGAACCTTCACTTTCATAGGCAAATCCATTCTTAAGAATCTCTTTTACTAATTCGATCTGCTCTATAATGTGTCCTGATGCATGAGGCTCTATACTAGGAGGTAACACATTTAAAGCATCCATTGCTTTATGATAGCGAATTAAATAATGCTGAACAACTTCCATTGGTTCTACTTGATCCAATCTAGCTTTTTTAGCTATCTTATCCTCTCCATCGTCGGCATCATGCTCTAAATGACCAACATCTGTAATATTTCTTACATATCTCACTTTATA
>JASLCM010000178.1 GCA_030151845.1 Bacteroides sp. | reverse complement strand
CTAGGTTAAATATGCCTCCCCACATTACTGAAGTACAAAGACCGCAAAGGGTTAATAACATAATTTTAGCAGGAACGTTAGCTAAATTAATAGATAGTTCATTCGTAATAACAGGCATGTTTACTAGAATAGAATCTGGTAAAATAATAGAAATAGCTACAAATAGTCCAGCTAAAGAAGCTGTAAAGCCTAACATACTTCTACTAGAAACCCTTGCTGCAATTGAAGCACCAAATAGACGTCCAATTAACATAAGGAACCAATAGGTACCAACAACAGAACCAGCAATAGTAGTATCGATACCTAGTCCACCTTCTGCAACTTTTGAGGTCATGTATAGGTTGCTAAAGTTAGGGATACCTACCTCAATACCTACATAAACGAAAATTGCAATTGCGCCAAAGATAAAGTGACGGAAAGAGAGTGGGCTATGCTCGTATTTCTCTTTTGGAGCAGTTGTTGAAAGACGAGGCTCTGGAATATTAACGAAGTATAGTACAACAAAAACCAAAGCAAAGATAGCCATAGCTAAGAATAGAACTGGGTTGGCATCTTTAATTGTTGGTCTAGCAGCATTACCGATAAGGTAACCTACAACAACAGGAACAATGGTTGCGTTAAGTGAGTTAAATGCTCCACCAATTTGAATCAATTGGTTTCCTTTCTTACCAGCACCACCTAAAGTGTTTAACATTGGGTTCACTACCGTATTAAGCATACACATAGAGAAACCAGAAACGAAAGCACCTGTTAGGTAGATAGCAAAGCTACCAGCTTGTCCTGAAAGGTACTGAATTCCTACTCCAACAAAGCCAATAACAATAGCAGTTAGTGCTGTTTTTTTGTAACCAATTTTCTGTAAAAGAAGACCTGCTGGTAATCCCATAAACGCATAAGCAATAAAGTTTGCAGCGTTACCAAGTTGAGACATGAAGTTTGATGCACCAAACTGGTCTTTTACAATAATAGCCATCGGGTTTTGAAGTCCTGTTACAAAGGAAATCATACCGAAGAGTGCGATCATCATTACAATGGGTAATGTGTACGATTTTTTGTTGTTACTCATGATATAAAATTATTAGTGATGAAATTTATAAATAGTTTTAATGTTATTTTCGTGTTTTATTTAACTAATCTTTTTTTATTTTCGCTGCAAATCAATAAAATAAAAAGCCCTTTCTAAAAGTTTTAAAAATCAATTAAAACTTATATTCAGAAAGGGGGTATGTGCATTGGAAAGAAAAACAATAGTTTCTCTTCTCTTATTTAATAGGATTCTACAACTCTTCTGTTTACGCTGAAAAAAAGTTTTTTTGTTCACTTCTTTATTCGTTTTGAACACAAAGCTTTCTATCCCTTCTCTTGGAAGGGTGTGGTGAAATGCCTCTTTATTTTTTATGTGGAGCTGAGAATCAAACGTTTCAAGATTACTTTGTCTTATTTCAGCAATGAATGTGTTGTTCATACTAGCGCTAAGCTTAACAAATTACTGCAAATAAAGAAGTTTTATATGATATAGCCAAGTTTATTTTAGTAAATGTTCTAACTAATACTAATGTATATTAGTTATATATAACATTTCTAAGGGTTACATTTTTAGTTTACTTAAAAAGGGAAGCGACTGAGATAGAAATTAGCTTTGTTTTAATATGCTTTCTTGATAAAAGTTGTACTTTTGCCTTATAAACGAATTATTTATAAAAGTTAATTTTAATAGCATGTATCCGTTTAAATTTAAACCTATCTTAAAGGAAACTTTATGGGGAGGCAATCGAATAGCCCTTTATAAAGGACTTACTACACATAGTGAGAAGATAGGGGAGAGCTGGGAGATTTCCGGAGTTCGTGAAGAAGAATCAGTTATAGCCAATGGCGAAGATAAGGGAAAGACCCTTAAAGAGGCTATTAGAACCTATCGTGCTGATCTACTGGGAGAAGACAATTATGCACTTTTTGGTGATCAGTTCCCTTTGTTGATCAAATATATTGATGCAACAAAAGACCTATCGATTCAGGTACACCCATCCGATGAGCTAGCTCAAGAAAGACACCACTCTTTAGGTAAGTCTGAAATGTGGTATGTTGTATCTGCAGAAGAGGGAGCTACTGTAAAAAGTGGATTCACTCAAGAAATCACTCCAAAAGAGTATAAAGCGCGTGTTTTTAATAACACAATAACAGAGATTATTAAAGAGCATCCGGTTAAAGCTGGTGATGTCTTTTATTTACCAGCAGGTAGAGTGCATAGTATTGGGGCTGGAACCTTACTGTTAGAGATTCAGCAAGCATCGGATATTACTTATCGCATTTACGACTATAACCGTGTAGATGAAGAAGGAAACAGACGAGAACTGCATATTAACTTAGCAGAGGATGCCATAGATTTTGAGGTTTATGATGATTATAAAACAGACTATGAAGCTGTTTTGAATGAGCCTATAGAGCTGGTTGCATCTCCTCATTTTACTACTTCGATGTACGATATTGACGAAGAGATAACTTGTGATTATTTAGAGTTAGATTCCTTTGTTGTCTATAACTGCATTGAGGGTAATTGTGTGATAAGAGATGAAAACAATAATTCGGTAAGCCTAAATACTGGTGAAACGGTTTTAATTCCTGCTATCCTAACAGAGGTGAAAATTATTCCAGATGGCCGGGTTAAGTTATTGGAAACTTATGTTTAAAAATAGTGTAAAGAGAAGTAGGAGAGGGGAAACCTTCTCCTATTTTTGATTAAACCATTTTGGTGAAAGGTTAGTAGCTTTTAGGTGAAGAGTCAGTAGCCGATAAGTGAAAGCATAGCGACTTCTTCTTAGTCATCTTCAAACTCTTTAGGGAAGTTTATGAGATAAACATGTTCTGTTGCTCGTGTTATCGCTGTGTAGAGCCATTTGTAATATTGAGAACCAATGTTCTCCTTGCGAATTCCACCATGATCAATAAAAACAGACTTCCACTGTCCCCCTTGCGCTTTGTGACAGGTTATCGCATAAGCGTATTTTACCTGTAGTGCATTGAGGTGTTCGTTTGCTTTAAGCTTATCTATTAACTCTTTTTTTGTTTTAAGATTAGCGTAATCTGCTGTTATATGCTGGGACAACTTGTTATAGTCTTCTTGAGAAAGTGAGGCTGTTTTTGTGTGTAGTGTATCCAAAAGAAGGATAACATCTAGCTCTACTTTGTCGTAGTTGGGTAAGCTAATTGTAACTTCTGCAAATTTAAAATCGTAAAGAGAATATATGTTTTTAATCCGCTCAATGGTTATTAGTTCTCCATTGGCTAGAAAATCAATGCCCGCCTGACTATCTTTCCAGAAGTAGTTGTTTCGGACAACCATCAAAGAATCACCCGTGTTGAGTTCATCTTCTCGAAAGAGGATTCTATTCCGCACTCCTTGATTGTAAAGATTCGCAGCAAAGTTAGAGCGACAGACAATAACTGTTTCATCGAGTCCATCTCTGCTATAGGCAGTAGCTAAATCATCCATCATCTCTATGCCATCGATGACTTTTATGTCGGAAAAATTTTTAGTCGTAATTTGAGGAAAATGCGTTGTATCTTCTTTAGCTATTAGGTACCTAATTTGAGTTGCATTCCAAAGAATACCCGACTCCAACTCCTGTCGTACAACTTGCCGCATGTCATATTCATGAACTGTGAGTCCAAAGCCTTCAATAAATTCCTTATTTAAGGCTACGCTGTTTTCTGACCCTACTGGTGGAAGTTGGGCTTGATCTCCTAAAAGTATTAGTTTGCATTTTTTTCCAGAAAAGACAAAATGAATTAAATCCTCTAAAAGACGTCCACTACCGAATGGAGAGAGTGAGCTATCCTGATTGGCAATCATTGAGGCCTCATCTACAAAAAAGACAGTCTCTTTGTGGCGATTATAACCCAGCTCAAAGTTTCCATTCTCTAAAAAATTCCCTTCTTGTCTGTAAATTACTCGATGTATGGTGTTAGCAACATGTTGGGCATAGGAAGAAAAAACCTTAGCAGCACGTCCGGTAGGAGCAAGTAATAGAAGCTCTTTGTTAAATTTATTCCATGTTTTAACAATAGCACTAACTAATGAAGTTTTACCAGTACCAGCATATCCTCGCAGGATAAAAACCTCATTCTCTGCGGGTGATAGTAGAAAATTAATGAGAAGCTTTAAGACTTCTTCTTGCTCAGAAGTTGGCTCATATTGAAAATTTTCTTTAATTTGTTCCTTTAAATAAATATTTATCATTTTTTGTTTGATAAAAGTAACCTTATCTGTGGTTAAATAGATTTATTTATTCTATTTTTGCGATACGAATATAAACTAAAAAAACATATTTATCATGAAAAAAGTAATTAATGCCGTGTTAGGCTTGGCTATTGTAGCACTTGTCTACATTTGCTATGCAAGCATTATGGGCCCTATAAATTTTGAAAAAGAGAAGAAAATAAGAGATAGGGCTGTAATTGCAAGACTTATTGATATTCGTAAGGCACAACAAGAATATCGTATGTTGAACAGGCAACAATACACTGCTGATTTTGATACACTTATTCATTTTGTTAAAACTCAAAAACTTCCAGTAGTAGCTAAAGAGGGAATTTTAACAGATGATCAGTTAGAGTCTGGCTTAACAGATAAGAAGGCTATGAATATCATTAACAAGGCAAAAAAGACAGGTAATTATGCTGAGGTTAAGAAGCACGGTCTTGAAAACTTTAAACGTGATACAATATGGGTTGCTGTTTTAGATACCATTTTCCCTAAGGGATTTAATGCTGATTCTTTACGTTATGTTCCTTATAGCGGTGGCAAACAGTTTGAAATGTATGCAAAGAATGATACAGCTCCATCAGGTGCTCCTATCTTCCTATTAGAGGTACGCACTCCTTATAAGGTTTACCTTAATGGTTTAGACCCACAAGAAATTAACAACCTTATTGATATAGATACAAAACTTGGTAAATTCCCAGGATTAATGTTTGGTTCTATTGAAACTCCAAACAATAACGCTGGTAACTGGGAGTAATCTCAATAATATGTTAAAGGAAATTGGAATAGAGAGTTTAGACCTCTCAAAATCCGAGCATTATACATTATCCATCCGTTTAAGTACGGGTGGATTTTGTTTTTATATTTATAATCCATTGGATGATAGTTTCTCTTTAATTGAGGAGAGGGGGATAGAGCCTAGTCTATCTCTTACCGCTAACCTAAGGCGGATTTTAGGTAAGACAAACTACTTGAAATATAAGTTTAAAAAAATTAATATATTATTAACTGAGAGTAGATATACACTTATACCTTTGGAACTGTTTGACGATAGATACAGCAGTGATGTGTTTTACTACAATCAGGTGCCTGTAGAGAATGAATTGGTTCGATACACAGTTTTAATGAACAGTAATACTGTAGCTGTTTATGGGGTAGATAAAAGTGCTTATCAATTTTTAGAAACCTTATTTCCTGACGCTAATTATGTTTCATATGTGGTGCCTTTACTGGAGTATTTCTCAACTAAGAGTAGACTAGGAAATACCAATAAAGTATACGCTCATTGGGCTAGTGGTGTGCTTACTGTTTTTTGTTATGAAAAGGGGAAACTTGTTTTAGTGAACTCCTTTCATGCTAAGGTGATAGCCGATTGTGTATATTATGTTCTTTATGTGTGGAAGCAGCTGAGTTTTAATCAACTGAGAGATGAACTGCACCTGTGTGGTGATTTGCTTCAAAAGGAGAAACTTACAGCTACTTTTAAAAAATATGTTTCAGAGGTATATATTATGAACCCGTTTGAAAATCTTGACTTACAAAAAATATCTGTATGCGAGTAATTAGTGGAATTTATAGAAGAAGAAGATTTGAAGTCCCTAAAACTTTTAAGGCTAGGCCTACGACGGATTTTGCAAAAGAGAACCTTTTTAATGTTCTTACCGCAAACTACCTCTCTTTTGAGGAGGAGAAGCCTGTTGCCTTGGATCTATTTGCAGGTACTGGAAGTATAACAATAGAATTAATATCTAGAGGTTGTAGTGAGGTTTTAAGTGTAGAGAAGGATCGCTCTCATTATCTCTTTATAAAAGAGGTTTTAAAGAAGTTAGGAACAGATGTCTGTAAACCAATACGTGGGGATGTCTTTAAGTTTATATCGAGTTGTAAAATGAAGTTTGATTTTATATTTGCAGATCCTCCCTATGCCCTTAAAGAGTTAAATACGCTTCCACAGTTAATTTTAGAAAAAGGGATGTTAAATCCTGGCGGACTTTTAGTTTTTGAACATGGAGATACTGATAAATTTAATGATCATCCTCTCTTTGTAGATCATAGAAAGTATGGTAGTGTAAACTTCTCTATCTTTAAGATGCCTTTTGAGGAGTTATAGCAAAGGGGCAAGGAGTCTAACTGTGGATTCTACCACTCTTTGTGTAAAGGGGCGTTTTTCCCAATTCTTTAAGAAAATCTGTGTAGAGTTGCGTTGATCTCTTAAGAAGATCTCTTTCACAGATTTTGCAGACTCTTGATCATACATAAAAGCATTTATTTCAAAATTATGCTCAAAGCTTCTAAAGTCTATGTTTGTGGACCCTACCGAAGAGAAGCAATCGTCAGAAACCATCAGTTTAGAGTGTAAGAATCCTTTTTCGAAAAAGTAGACTTTCACACCTGCCTCTAAGGCTTCTTTGATGTAAGACAAGGATCCGTAGTGAGTTATTTTACTATCTGCAAATTTAGGAATCATTAAACGAACGTCGACTCCAGCGAGTGCCGCACTATTTAAAGCATTCATAATAGGTTCTGTAGGTAGAAAATATGGGGTTTGGATGTAGAAGTACTCTTGCGCATTAGAGATAGCCATTGTTAACCCTTTCATGATCTCTTTCCATGGGCTAATGGGTTCGCTTGTTACAATTTGCATCAACGACTCACCTTGATGCTCTATTCGAGGGAAAAACTTAGAAGTGGTTAATAAGGTGTGGTCAACAAAAAACCAGTCTAGAAGAAAAGCTGTTTGTAGGCCATGTACTGCTTTACCTTCTATTTTAAGATGGCAGTCTCTCCAATTCCTCCATGGGCCTCCATTCAAGTACCTATCTGCAATGTTCATTCCGCCAACAAAGCCAATGCGGCCATCTATCACAACTATTTTTCTATGGTTACGATAGTTTACTTTACTTGTAAAGAGTGGGAATCGTACACGTAAAAAACTGCGAACCTCAATACCAGCATCTCGCATTTCATCAAAGAAAATATTTTTTGTTTTCCAACTACCTACGTCGTCATAAATAACTCGAATATCCACTCCTTGCTTCGCTTTATCTATTAGTAGGTCTCTAAGAAGGTAGCCTATTGCTTCATCCATCAATATATAATATTGAATATGAATGTGCTCTTTAGCCTTATAGATTTCTTGCATCAATGCTTGAAGCTTACTATAACCATCTGAATAGAAGGTGACTGCATTCCCTTCATAAGGATAGGCTTGGTTAGTTCTTTTGAAGAAAGAGATGAGTGAATTGTATTTGGTTGGTATGTCTACTTGATCTTGAGCCAAGTATTCTGCTCTAGGTTTTTTTAAAAGTCTGCTATAGCTTTTATTGCTAATAATTTTCTCTCTTCGTTCGGTGCGTCCAAAAAAGAAATAAATAATGAGACCGATAAGGGGTAAAAAGAGAAGTACAAGGACCCATGCTATGGTTTTAACAGGATTCCTATTGTCTAAAATAACCACAGCTATTGTTCCTATAACCACACCAAAGTAGATAACGTTAAAGGCAATTGGTGTAAAATTATTAAGAAATGATCCCCAATCTATCATTGTAACAAATCTATGTTATAAATGTAAATAAAAAAGGGAGCTATACAAAGTAAGGAGGTGAGAAGATTATTAAAATCTTCTCATACCTCTACCATGTCCTCCTCTTCCTTGTGGCATGTTGGGTTGACTTCCTCCTTTGCCAAAAGTATTTAGGCGATAGATGAAGTGTACCATGAAGTAGCTATTAATAGTGTTATATTCTGTGTCTTGTCTCAAGTTAGCAGAGATAGCTCTAGATAGATTACTTTGTTGCTTTAAGAGGTCGAAGATTTGTAAGCTAATTGTTGCTTGTTTCTTCTTTAAGAAATTTTTAGCTACTTGAATGTTCCAAATTAACTCATTTCTGTCCATGCCTTCACTGTATCCTTTTTTCATGAGGTATGAAGCATCACTAGCAAAGGTTACGTCCCAAGGGAGTTTTATATCTGTATTCATGCCAAAAGAGTAGTCGAAAGTTTCTCTGTCACTTTTTTTCTGTAGTGTATTTTTCGAGTTGCTATAGGTGATACTACCATTTACTCCTAACTCAAAGACATCATTTCTGTAAGCAGTATTTATTCCCTCCCTCAATGTTAGATTTTTGGTTGTGTTTTTTTCAGGCTCACTCTCTTTATCAGGAGTAATAAAACCCACAAAGTTATTATAAGTTCCTCTTGTAAAGGTAGAGAAGGTGTACTTCTTATTTTTGAAGGGGGTGTTAAAGTTAAATACAGCTCTTAGGTTCCAATCACCATTTGTATTTTCAGGACGAGTTATTCGTCCGCCCGTCTCCTTATCATAAACAACTTTATTGCTTACGCTATTAATGGTGTTAGAGAAGAAAAGGTGGGCCATTATACCTTGCTGACTCTTTGCTATGTAGTTGTTGTAAAAGAGCATAAAGCGATTGGTAAAAGAGGGCTTTAGCCCAGGGTTACCCTCTCTAATGTTTAATGGATTAGAATTATCAATGATTGGAAGTAGGTTGGTCATACTGGGTTGTGAACTTCGTCCCCAGTAGTTAAATCTTAGCTGACTTTGTTTGTGAAAGTTATACCTAAAATCGAATGTAGGTGTAACATTAACTACATTCCGTACAGTATCCACATTCACATTTCCTTGTTCATACTCCATTCTGTTCTTTTGAGGCTGTAGGCTAACTCCAATGTTATACTGGTACTTTTCACGAATAGTGCGAAGTGAGAGAGCTATGTTGTGATTGTCGTATTTGTTCTCTGCATACTTACTTAAATCCTGGTTTAGATAGTCATTTAATAGATCACCCTCTTGAAAGTCAAGGAGATCATAGGTCTTCCTATCAGTTTTTTGATACCTGTATTGATAGCTGTATCTAAACTGCAGGAATCTATTCTTTAGGATAGGTTCACTATAAGTAGCCTCCAAACGATAGTTGTAACCTTTGTTGTTATTGGTAATAAACTGATCTCTTTTATCGGTTTTTTCCTTTTTAAAATATTCTATGGTAGAATAAAAATTCTGGTCATTGTCGTTATTGTTAAGCCCATAGTTTAGAGCCAGTGTTAAATTACGTCCTTTGTTATTTAGTTTTCTATTTAATTGTAAATAGCCACTAGTGTTTACTGTACTTCCCTTACTTGAATTTTGGGACTTATTTTCATTGATTGCTAAGTCCTCTTCAATAAGTTCTTCCCACCTATCAAACTCATCAGACTCTGCAGTTCTAGTGTCTCGTACGCTAAAACCATCTGATTTACCAAAATTAAAAGAGGGTCTAAACAAAATGTTGGTAAGGGAGTCGGGTTTCCACTCTAGCTTGAAGTTGGAGGAGAAGTTTCTATTTCTATTTAATTGAGTAGAGTTGCCTTTAGAGAATGATTTTCCATCTTGGATAAATGTCTCCGAGGTACTAGTGGATTCTAAATCGGTATCTGTATCTGAATAATTAATGTGTCCACCTACTTCAATCTTTTTAGTTGCGTAGGCAAAGTTTGCTCCACCCTCTTTTTTCTCATCCATTCCGTTATTTCTTCGAAAAGAGGAGCGCCATCCGCCTCCAAAACCTCTGTCATTGATGTTGTTGAAATTCCCTAAAGCTGTAGCCTGGTTCCCTTCGGCAAAACGGTTAATTATTCCTTTTACTAAGTACCTGTCATGGTTACCATAACCAGCATCGGCATTACCAAACCATCCTTGATTCATTCCTTTTTTAACAGAGAGATCAATAACGGCCTCCTCCTCACCATCATCTATACCGGTTACACGTGCTAAGTCGCTTTGTTTTTTATAGGATTTAACCTTCTCTATCATGTCTACAGGTAAGTTCTTCATGGCTACTTTAGGATCATTAGCAAAGAACTCTTTACCATCTACCATGATTTTTTTTACCTCTTGCCCGTTGATTGTAATTTTCCCATCTGCATCAATCTCTGCACCTGGAAGTTTCTTGATAAGCTCTTCTAGCATTGCTCCTTCTTGAACACGATAGGCTGAGGAGTTATAGACTAAAGTGTCTTCTGAAACTGTCACTTGAGGAGCCTCTGCTGTAATTGTAGCTTCGCTTAGAAGTACAGCATCAGACTCTAATTTTATGGTACCAACGGAGTGGCTATAGGAAGTTGCTTTGTTGAGATCGACGGGTATAAACTTTGTTTTATAGCCGATGTAACTCACTTTTAAGAGGTACTTCTTACGTACTACTGCTGGGAGTTTAAACTTGCCTGCTTGCAGTGTTGCGGCTCCTGTTACGTAGGAACTATCAGGTAGGTTAACCAACTGTACAGTACCTTGAAGGATGGGAGAATTGTCTTCGCCATCGACAACGGTTCCTTCAATAGCTACTCTTACCTTAGTTCCTTGTGCGGATAGGTGTGTGATTGCTATACAAGATAATAATAGGGAAATTAGCACTCTTCTCATATGATATGTTTCGTTTGACTTGTCAATATACCTAGATAAGACTGCTTATTCCTTGAGAAGTTTAATTGAAATTATCTTTTTTGAAATTTTTTCTCAATTTTATATTTTTTTGTACGGTATTCTAAGCTAAGTACCTGTAAAATTAAGAAAATGAGAAAAGATGAAGTGTCTAGTGTGATGGAGTCTTGCGTATAGATGCGGTACAACATCCCACCAAAAAGAAAGAAGGTTGTTAATAAGATACCGTCTCTAGCTGCTAAAGATCTTAACTTCTCTATGGTTTTGTCTTCTTCTCGGTTATAGGCAAAGAGAATAAGGCAGGCAGAGAATATTAAAATTAATTTGGTTGACTCCTTTATTATAAGAAAGTTTGCATCTGAAATGTATCCAAAGATAGCTAGAACAAAGGGAGCTATTAAAGCTAGTCCCATAAACACATATCCAAGAGGTTTACAAAAGGGTGGAAGATAGGCTTTCATATCGAGTTTGTTTTATCTAATTTGATTCTCTACAAAGATACTTTTTGTCTTTAGAATATGGATATTCTTTGGCTTTAATTCTTAAGGCTTGATTAGTAATCTCTATATTTGTGAAATTAATAGAGAAGTAGAATGAAACAAACAGTAGTGGTTAGTAAAAATTATGTGGAAGTGTTGAGAGACTTCCTGAAACAAGAGGAATACGATAAAATTTTTATTTTAACCGATTCAAAAACGGAAAAGCTATGTTTACCTCATTTAGCTGAAAATTTAGCTTTGGATTTTCAACAGTTAACTATCGAGGCAGGAGATGAAAATAAGAACTTAGAAGCTGTGAGTGAGGTTTGGAGGTATTTGAGTTCTCACGGAGCTACAAGAAGGTCTTGTCTTGTAAACCTTGGGGGGGGAGTTGTTACCGATTTAGGTGGCTTTGCTGCAGCTACATTTAAGCGAGGTATTTCATGTATTAATATACCGACTACTTTATTGGCTATGGTTGATGCTGCAGTTGGAGGAAAAACAGGAATTAACTTTAATGGATTAAAGAATGAAGTAGGTTCTTTTTATTCGGCCTCTTTGGTTCTGCTGGATGTGTTCTTTTTAAAAACTTTAGATAAAGCGAATCTTTTATCTGGTTATGCTGAAATGCTAAAGCATGGCTTAATCGACTCTGAAGTGCATTGGAGAGAGTTACTTCAAACTGATTTGCTTGGAGATTTTGATCAAGAAAAGTTGAGTTTGCTGATAGAGCGTTCTATAGAAGTTAAGAGAGAGATAGTGAGAGAGGACCCTTTGGAAAAAGGGCTGCGTAAGTCACTGAATTTGGGTCATACGGTGGGACATGCTTTTGAGAGTTTAGCTTTGCAACATAAGCGCCCTGTACTTCATGGATATGCTGTTGCATGGGGCTTGATATGTGAGCTGTACCTTTCACGGGTATGCTGTGGATTTCCAAAAGAGACGATGATGGCTGCCTGCTACTATATAAAAGAGAGTTTTGGTTCTTTTACTTTTGACTGTAGAGATTATGAAAAACTGTATGAGCTAATGTTACACGACAAGAAGAATACTTCTCCTCATATTAACTTTTCGCTGTTATCTGATATTGGTGTAGTTGAGCTCAATCAAACAGCCAGCAAGGAGTTAATATTTGAGACCTTTGATTTTTATCGAGAGGCAATGGGAGTTTAAGAAAGCTTGTGATAAAAGATGCTGTTGTTTTTGTAATATTCAAATTATAATGTATTTTTGCAAGCGTTAAACGGGGTGTGGCTCAGTCCGGTTAGAGTGCGCGTCTGGGGGGCGTGAGGTCGCTGGTTCGAATCCAGTCACCCCGACACTCTGAAAATAAAGCAGTTACAAGTATTTGTAGCTGCTTTTTTTGTTTATTTATACTATTTTCAATACTCATTTAGGCCCTTTTAAACCCTTTTTTTACCTTTAAATAGCATAATACTTTGCAAATACTTTGCAAATACTATCAAAAATTGAGGAAAGATGGCAGAAGTTAAAGGCAGGTATTTAACCTTTTATGGTAACGTCTTTAACCTCTATAGTTTAATCAAGAGGTGTTGCATGAGTTATAGTTAGCTTGTTGATGGATTTTTTGATTTGTTTCTGTTTTTGTCTGCAACTAGATATTTAGAACTAGGAACATATCTCAACTGGTCAATGAATCGTGTTCGAGCCACACAGCTCTTTATAAATCGCATACGTGGGTGAGATTCACAAAGTAATTTCAATAATCATATATTTTTTCACAAAGTTTCATATGAACAGCACATGTAGAGTGCTTATATTTCTCCAAAAAAGTTACTAAATCAGCAAATCTTAAAAAATGATAGTTAGGTGTAATAACTTTTTTACCTTTGTTCTTGAATTAAGTTGTACGAGCAATCTTTAAAGAGAAAAATATGGGAGATCAATATTTAGGTAAATACAAGTTTATAGCAGAGCCTTTTCATGTAGATTTTAATGGAGAACTAACCATGGGAGTATTGGGTAATCATTTGTTAAACTGTGCCGGATTTCATGCTTCAGATCGTGGCTTTGGTATGGCTAAAATCAATGAAGACGAATACACTTGGGTCTTATCTAGATTGGCGATAGAGTTGAATGAAATGCCGCAACAGTATGAGGAATTTTCTATCTCTACCTGGGTAGAGAGTGTGTATCGCTTGTTTACCGATAGGAATTTTGAAATTCTTAATAAGGATGGTCAGGTTTTGGGGTATGCAAAATCGATTTGGGCAATGATTAATATGAATACGAGAAAACCGGCCGATTTACTTCTATTAAATGATGGAAAAATAAAAGATTTTATTTTAGATAGGTCCTGTCCTATTGATAAGCCATCACGATATAAGGTGGTAAATGAGAGTAGGGTGGATAGCTTTGTTGCTCAGTATAGCGATATAGATGTCAATGGACATGTTAACAGCATTCGTTACATAGAGCATATTTTGAATCTCTTTTCTCTTGATTATTATAGAAAGTACCGAATTAGGAGGTTTGAAATGGCATATGTCTCCGAGAGCTACTTTGGTGATTTATTAACTCTTCGGTTAGATGAGTCTGAGGAAGAGATAAAAATAGTAGAGGTGGTCAAAGAGAGTGGAGAAATTGCTTGTAGAGCAAAAGTATACTTCGAGTTGAAAAAATAGAACAATTTATTTTATATGATATAAGGGCTATAACCTGTACAGGTTATAGCCCTTGCTATTTATATGGATGTATCAAGAAAGGTATAAAACTTACATATTAAAACATTTGGTTATAAAACACTAAGAAACATAAACATATCTAGAGGGGTTATTGTTAAAAGATAAGGTTGAATCTTATAAATCTGATAGAATATGGTATTTGATATGGAGATGATAGCCGATTTTTACATAGGCTATAGTGAAAAAGTGAAAAATGTGAGAGCTAAGCTTAAGAGAGCTTTGACTTTATCTGAAAAGATTCTTTATACACACTTGTATAAAGAGAGTTTTGAATCCTCTTTTGAGCGAGGGCGTAGTTATGTAAACTTTAGACCCGATCGAGTTGCCATGCAAGATGCCACAGCACAGATGGCTTTACTACAGTTTATTAATGCAAACCAAGATCGAGTTTCTGTTCCAACAACGGTTCACTGTGATCACTTAATACAAGCTTATCAAGGAGCTGAGGAGGATCTATCTACTGCAAAAAAGACGAATCAAGAAGTCTATGATTTTCTAAGAGAGGTCTCTTCAAAATATGGTATAGGTTTTTGGGAACCAGGTTCTGGTATAATTCATCAAATTGTGCTGGAAAATTATGCTTTTCCTGGTGGAATGATGATAGGAACTGATTCTCATACTCCCAATGCGGGGGGACTAGGAATGATTGCTATTGGTGTTGGAGGTGCAGACGCAGTAGATGTTATGACTGGCATGGAGTGGGAGCTTAAAATGCCAAAAATTATAGGGGTTAAGCTTACAGGTAAGTTAAATGGCTGGGCCTCACCTAAAGATGTTATTTTAAAACTTGCCGGAATTCTAACGGTTAAAGGAGGTACAAATGCTATTATAGAGTACTTTGGAGAAGGAACAGCCTCTTTATCTGCTACAGGTAAGGCTACTATTTGTAATATGGGAGCAGAGGTGGGGGCTACTACATCGATCTTTCCTTATGATGAGCGAATGAGTGCTTATTTAACTGCCACTGGTCGGTCTGAGGTTGCTTTGCAAGCAGATGGGCTACAGAAAGAGTTATCTCCCGATTTAGAAGTTGTAGAAAACCCTGAAAAGTATTACGATAGAGTTATAGAGATTGATCTTAGTCGGCTTGAGCCCTATATCAACGGACCTTTTACACCAGATGCTGCCAGACCGATATCAGAGTTTGCTGCCGACGTGAAAAAAAACGGCTATCCACGGAAAATGGAGGTTGGTTTAATAGGCTCATGTACTAACTCTTCTTATCAAGATTTAAAACGTGCAGCTTCTGTTGCAGAACAAGCTGTTGAGCAAAATATAGTAGTTGCAGCTCCTTTTATTGTTAATCCTGGATCTGAGCAGATCCGAGCAACAGCTGAACGTGATGGAATGTTAGATGTCTTTAAAAAGATTAATGCGACAATTATGGCTAATGCTTGTGGTCCCTGTATTGGTCAGTGGAAGAGGCATACAGATGATCCTACACGGAAGAATTCGATAGTTACCTCTTTTAATAGAAATTTCGCAAAACGAGCGGATGGAAATCCAAATACACATGCTTTTGTAGCCTCTCCTGAGTTGGTGACAGCCCTGACATTAGCCGGTGACCTCTGTTTTAATCCACTTACAGACTCCTTGCAAACTAAAGAGGGAAAGTTAGTTAAACTGAAAGAGCCTCAGGGTGAAGAGTTGCCTTTAGAGGGGTTTGTTGGGGCTCGAAGAGGGTATGTAGATCCTAAGTTTGAAAGAGGAACTATAGAGGTTAATCCTCAATCCAATCGCTTACAGCTACTTACTCCATTTCCTAAATGGTGTAGAGAGGACTTTGAGAAAATGCCTTTGTTATTGAAGGCAGGTGGAAAGTGTACTACCGATCATATTTCGATGGCTGGTCCTTGGTTGAAGTTCCGTGGACATTTAGAGAATATTTCAGATAATATGTTGATGGGAGCTGTGAATGCCTTTAATGGAGAGACAAATAAGGTGTGGAATCAAGTGACCTCTACTTATGACTCTGTTTCTGCAACAGCAAAACTTTATAAAGAGAAAAAGATATCTTCTGTTGTTATAGCTGAAGAGAACTATGGAGAAGGATCTAGTAGGGAGCATGCAGCTATGGAGCCAAGATTTTTAAATGTTAAGGTGATTCTTGTTAAAAGCTTTGCTAGAATTCATGAAACAAATTTAAAGAAACAGGGAATGCTAGCTTTAACTTTCAAGAATAAAGAGGACTATAACAAGGTTGAGGAGAGGGATAAAATCTCTGTTTTGGGGTTAGATAACTTTAAGCCAGATGAGGACTTGGAGGTGGTTTTACACCATGAAGATGGTAGGGAAGATCGCTTTAAAGTAGAGCATACTTATAATGAACAGCAGATAGCTTGGTTTAAAGCTGGATCTGCACTAAACGCACGTTAACTATGAATAAAATAAAAGTAACTAAAGAGGGAGCTCTACAAGTTCCCAACAATCCAACTATTCCTTTTATAACAGGAGATGGTATTGGTAAAGATGTAACTCCTGCAATGCTGAAGGTGGTCGATGCTGCTGTAGAGAAGGCATATAAGGGGGAGAGAAAAATTGAGTGGAAAGAGGTGTTGGCTGGTGAGAAAGCTCATGAAGAAACGGGTGAGTGGTTGCCTGCGTCTACCATTGAATTACTTAAAGAGTATCTAGTAGGAATCAAAGGACCCTTAACTACACCAATAGGGGGAGGAATACGTTCGTTGAACGTTGCGTTGAGGCAAGCCCTAGACCTCTATGTTTGTTTGAGACCAGTACGTTGGTTTAAGGGAATTTCGTCTCCGGTAAAGGAACCTCAAAAGGTTGATATGCATATTTTTCGGGAAAATACCGAAGATATTTATGCAGGAATAGAGTGGCTAGCTGGAACTCCTGAGGCAAAAAAGTTTTATGATTTTATTCACAAGGAGTTAGGGGTGAGTGAAGTGCGTTTCCCTGAAACCTCTTCTTTTGGGGTGAAACCAGTATCTAAAGAAGGAAGTGAACGATTAATTCGTGCTGCTTGTCAATATGCTGTGGACAATAACTTACCATCAGTAACTCTGGTGCATAAGGGAAATATTATGAAATTTACTGAGGGAGGATTTAGGCAGTGGGGGTATGATTTAGCTGAACGTGAGTTTGGAGAATACCTATCTTCTGGTAAACTTGTAATAAATGACTGTATAGCAGATGCTTTTTTACAGAATACGCTATTAAAGCCAGAACATTACTCAGTAATAGCTACACTTAATTTGAATGGGGATTACATCTCCGACCAATTAGCAGCAATGGTTGGAGGAATAGGTATAGCACCTGGAGCCAATATAAACTACCAGTCAGGACATGCAATTTTTGAGGCGACACATGGAACTGCACCTAAAATGGCAGGTAAGGGAACAGCTAACCCCTCCTCTTTAATCTTGTCGGCTGTGATGATGTTGCAGTACTTGAAGTGGAATGATGCAGCTACGGTGATTACTAAAGCAATGGAGGAATGCTTCATGAAAGGGAAGGCTACAAAAGATTTAGCACAATTTATGGATAATGGAAACTTCCTATCTACTATGAATTTTGCCAAGGAGCTTACTTTAGAAATGTAAAAATAGAATAAACTAAAATCAAAAACTATGAAAAAGGAATATGTAATATACAAGTTAGCTGAGGAGATGAGAGAAAGTACCAAGATAGATCCCGATCTCTTTGGTAAGTATCAAGTAAAAAGGGGATTACGTAATGAGGATGGCTCTGGTGTTCTTGTTGGTTTGACGCGGATAGGGAATGTGGTTGGGTATGAAAAAACTTCGGAGGGAGTAATAAAGCCTATTCCTGGAAAGCTATACTATAGAGGTTTAGATGTAGAAGATATTGTTAATGGGGTAATAGCAGATAAACGATATGGTTTTGAAGAGGTTGCCTATCTCATGCTCTCTGGCTCTTTGCCAGATGCAGAGCAATTAAAGACATTCAATGAAATTATTAGTGAGAAGATGCCTCTGGATAAGCGTACTACGATGAGTATTCTTGAACTTCAAGGAACAAACATCATGAATATTCTCGCCCGGACAGTATTGGAAATGTATACTTTCGATGAAATTCCAGACGATACTTCGAGTGAGAACCTTATGCGACAAAGTGTGGAGTTAATCTCTCGTTTTCCAACAATAATAGCCTATGCTTTTAATGTTTTAAGGCATGCTACTCGCGGAAGATCCTTACATATTAGACATCCACGTGAAGGTTTAACCATAGCAGAGAACTTCCTTTACATGTTAAAGAAGGACTTTACAGAACTTGAAGCTCGAACATTAGACCTACTTCTTATTTTACAAGCAGAGCATGGTGGGGGTAATAACTCTACTTTCTCTGTTCGGGTGACTTCTTCTACAGGAACAGATACCTATTCGGCTATTGCAGCTGGTATAGGTTCTTTAAAAGGTCCTTTGCATGGTGGTGCAAATATACAGGTCGTAGATATGTTTAATCACCTTAAGGAAAATATTGAAAACTGGAAAGATGTTAAGGAAATCGATGCTTACTTTGAAAGGATGCTACGTAAAGAGGTTTATAATAAGAGTGGTTTAATCTATGGAATAGGACATGCAGTTTACACGATATCTGACCCTCGAGCTCTTTTACTCAAAGAATTGGCTAGGGACCTAGCTAAAGAGAAGGATAGGGAAGAAGAATTTGCTTTCTTAGAGTTGTTAGAAAAGAGAGCAATAGCTACCTTTGAGCGTGTTAAAGGGAAAGGAAAGACGGTTTCTAGTAACCTAGACTTCTACTCTGGATATGTATATGAGCTAATCGGACTTCCTCAAGATATTTATACTCCACTTTTTGCTATGGCCAGAATAGTTGGTTGGTGTGCACATCGTAATGAGGAGTTAAACTTTGAGGAGAGAAGAATAATCCGACCAGCATACAGAAATGTGTTAGAAATTCAACCCTATACCCCGATAGCAAAGAGGTAATTACATTGTCGTTTTAGTTTTAATTTGATGAGAAAACAGATTTATGTTGTAGCGTTATCGCTAAGTTTATTTTTAGTAGGTTGTAGTACTGTTGCCTTAACGGGAAGAAAACAGTTACTCTTGGTATCCGATGAGGAGGTTCTTAGCTTGAGTAATCAAGGCTTTTCTGACTATATGAAGAGTGCCAAACCTTCTTCCAATACTCAGAATTCAATAATGGTCCAACGAGTTGGTAGAAGAATAGCTACAGCTGTTGAGACTTATTTGAAGAGTGTTGGTAGACAGGCTGATATAGCACACTTTGCTTGGGAGTTTCACCTTGTAAAAGATTCTAGTCCTAATGCTTTTTGCATGCCTGGAGGAAAGATTGTAGTAAATGAGGGAATTCTTCCTTATACAAAGAGCGAAAATGGCTTAGCTATAGTGCTAGGGCATGAAGTAGCCCACGCTGTAGCTAAACACTCCGCAGAACGAATTAGTCACCAGATGGTTAAGAGTTATGGTGGCGAGGTTCTAGGTTTGGCATTGAGCAAAAAAAGTCCTGTTACTCAGATGTTGGCACAGCAGGTTTATGGGTTAGGAGCAGAGTATGGTGTAATGTTACCCTACTCAAGAGCAAATGAAAGTGAGGCTGATGAGCTAGGGTTAATTTTTGCAGCAATGGCTGGATATAATCCCGATGTAGCTGTTGAGTTCTGGGAAAGAATGAGTGCGGGATCAGCAGGTGCTGTTCCTGAGTTCTTAAGTACTCACCCTTCTGGGACTACTCGAATTGCCCGTATAAAACAGCTTTTACCAAAGGCTAGGAGCTATTATAGACCTAGATAATCAAGGCTTATTTACAAAGAAGGAGACTCCACGGAGTCTCCTTCTTTTATATTGAGTATATCTTAAGATTAGATAGATAGTTCAGTAAGAACGTTAACCAGTTCTTTCTGAATAGGCTTATCGTTTTTGATCGCTTTTGCGAATGGAACATAAACCACTTGATCATTTTCTATTCCTATCATAATATTTCTTTGTCCCTCCATGAACGCTTCTATAGCTGCCACGCCTAACCGACTTGCTAGAATTCTATCGCATGCTGTAGGGCTACCTCCACGTTGTAAGTGTCCGAGAATAGTTACACGAACATCATACTTGTCTGGATACTCTTTTTTAACTCGTTCTGCTAAATGCATCGCTCCACCAGTTAACTCACTCTCGGCAACAATAATAATGCTACTGTTTTTTGACTTTCTAAATCCACTTTCAATAAACTCTTTTAGTTGGTCATCTTCAGTGCTATATTCAGGAATAATAGCGGCTTCTGCTCCAGCAGCAATGGCTCCATTCAATGCTAAGAATCCAGCATCTCTACCCATAACCTCTACAAAGAATAGACGCTCGTGAGAAGTAGCTGTATCTCTGATTTTATCGACTGCATCGAGTATTGTGTTAAGTGCAGTGTCGTAACCTATGGTATGGTCTGTTCCATATAGATCGTTGTCAATCGTTCCAGGTAGACCAACACAAGGAATGTTGTATTCACTTGCAAAAACACGTGCTCCACTTAGTGAACCATCTCCTCCTATAACAACAAGAGCATCTATTCCTTCTTTTTGTAAGTTCTCATACGCCTGCTTTCTTCCTTCAGGTGTTTTAAACTCTTTGCATCTAGCTGTTTTTAGTATAGTTCCTCCCAGCTGGATAATGTTACTGACATCTTGACTTTTAAATTCTTTAATTTCTCCAGTAACAAGTCCCTTGTAGCCTCTATAGATCCCTTTTACTTGAAGTCCGTAGTATATTGCTGCACGGGTTACTGCACGAATAGCAGCATTCATCCCTGGAGCATCACCTCCAGAGGTAAGAATTCCAATACAATTTACTGTTCCCATTCTGCTTGTTTTTAAGTTTTGACTCTCCTACAAAGATATAAAAAGATAGATTGCTCCTCTTAGATTTGGAGAGTTTTAGTTGGTGGTTTTGTAAATAAATACAAAAAATTAAACAATATGTCTCTCTATAAACTCCTGAACCTCCTCCATTAACCATTTTGGTGTAGAGGTTGCACCACAGATTCCAACTGAATGAATGCTCTTTTGAAACAGAGATTTGTCTATTTCGTTTACTCCATCAATAAAGTGTGTATTTGGATTAACTTCTTTACACTCCTCATAGAGAATTCTTCCGTTTGAGCTTTTCTTACCACTAACGAAAAAAATAAGGTCATGAGTTTCGGCAAAAGATTTAATGTTGGGTATTCTATTAGCAACTTGTCTGCAGATCGTGTCAAAATAGTAGAAGGATACATTGGGGTCAATATGATCCTTTATATAATCAACAATCTTTTTAAATTCATCTAAGGACTTTGTGGTTTGTGAGTAGAGGTAGATGTCTTTTTTGAAATCTATGTTATTCACTTCGTTAAAAGATTCTATAACAATAGCTTTACCCTCAGTCTGTCCAACTAGGCCGAGGACCTCTGCATGTCCACTTTTTCCGTAAATAACTATCTGTTTGTTGGTATCTCCTTTTTCATTGTATTGTTCTTTGATTTTTTTCTGCAACCGGAGAACGACAGGACAGGTAGCATCAACAAGTGTTATGTTATTTTTTTTAGCTAATTCATAAGTCTCCGGAGGCTCTCCATGAGCTCTTAGAAGGACGGTTACATTATGAAGTTTCTTAAACTCATCTCTAGTTATGGTTATTAATCCAAGTTTTTCTAGGCGCTCTACCTCTTTGCTGTTGTGAACAATATCACCAAGGCAGTAGAGTTTCTTTTCGTTTTGAAGGCACTCTTCTGCTTTTTTTATTGCAATAACTACCCCAAAGCAGAATCCAGATCCTTTGTCTATGGTTGTTTTAGTCATGATTTTGGCTAATTGTTTTTTGATATAGGTCTATTAACCAAGCTTTTTGCTCAGCAATAGAAAGCTGACTATTATCTAGTACTATAGCATCTTTGGCTTTACGGAGGGGGCTTATGGATCTATTTTCGTCAATTTTATCTCTTTCTTTGACATTGCTGAGAATTTCATCAAAGCTAACCTCCTTACCTTTACCAGTTAGTTCTTTGTACCTTCTCTCTGCTCTAATTTGGGCAGAAGCTGTAACAAATATCTTAAGTTCAGCCTCTGGAAATACCGTTGTTCCTATATCTCTGCCATCCATAACTATCCCTTTCTTTTTGCCCAAAGCCTGTTGTTGTTTAACCATTGCTTCTCGAACAAAGTCTAATGTTGCGATAGGACTTACATTATTAGAGACCTCCATGGAGCGAATTTGGTCTTCTACCAATTGATCATTGAGGTAGGTTTGAGGCAATCCGCTCTTTGTATCTAACTCAAAGGTGATATTGATTTTATCTAACTCCTGTTTTAAAGCTTCTTTATCTATTATACCTTTACGAATCAGGTTATTTTGTAAGGCATATAAGGTGACCGCACGATACATTGCTCCGCTATCTATATATAT
>JASLCM010000148.1 GCA_030151845.1 Bacteroides sp. | reverse complement strand
AGACTTCAAAGACAAAAAGCTGTTATACCTAAGTCTGTATTCTCACACTTTGTGGGGTCAGATACTCACTCACTTGATGAGTTTACAAGGAAACAAATTGCTGTCTTTGACGCTTTGAGTACTAAAATACAAGAAGCTTTTGATCATAAAATAATTAGACATCTTTGCAACACTGCTGCTGTTGAACGTTTTCCTGAGGCACAATATGATATGGTGAGGTTAGGAATCGGACTTTATGGTATACGTTCAATAGATAACTCCTTTATAAATCATGTTTGTACATTAAAAACTACAATTTTACAAATACACAATCTAAAAGCGGGAGAAACTGTAGGTTATGGAAGAAAGGGTGTTCTTACACAAAACTCTAAAATAGCCGTTCTTCCCATAGGTTATGCAGATGGTTTAGCACGAGCTGTTGGAAATGGTAATGCAAAATGTCTTGTTAATGGACAATTAGCACCCTATATTGGAAACATTTGTATGGATGTATGTATGATTGATGTAACTGGGGTTGAGTGTAAAGCAGGTGACACAGTAATTATATTTGGTGAGCAGCTTCCAATTACTCAGTTATCAGAGTGTATAGGAACTATTCCCTATGAAATTTTAACGAGTATCTCTTCTCGTGTAAAAAGAGTATATTTTCAAGGATAGGATAAAACTATAATTAGAAAAAGATAGACTCTATTTTTTTGTAAACAGTGAGTAGACTCTATCTTTATTTTTTATCTTTGCAATAATTAGAAATCTTAATTATATTCAAATATCATGACACAGAATTTATTATTAGCATTTTTACCAAGCGGATCAGAGTGGATCATTATAGCATTGGTAATTTTATTACTTTTTGGTGGTAAGAAAATTCCTGAACTAATGAAAGGGTTAGGAAAAGGAGTGAAAAGTTTTAAAGATGGCGTAAATGAAGCCAAGAAAGAGATTAGTAACGTACAAGATGATCTTGACGACAGTTTAGACGAAAATAAATAATAGAAACGATGGCAGAAATGTCCTTTTGGGATCATTTAGATGAGCTGCGTCGTGTCCTTTTTAGAGTTATAGGAGTATGGATTGTTCTTGCTATAATTTATTTTATAGCAATGGATAAGATTTTTGATTCAATTATTCTTGCTCCTACGAAAGATAACTTTGCTTTCTATAATTTATTAAAATATATAGGGGATACCTTTAACTTAGAAGATGATTTCTTTACAAGTGAGTTTAATATTCATCTTATAAACTATAACCTAGCCTCTCAGTTTTTCATACATATATCTACCGCATTTTGGTTGTCAGTAGTTACTGCTGTTCCCTATGCAATATATGAAATATGGGGCTTTATACGTCCTGCTTTATATACAAATGAGAAGAAGGGGGTACAGAAAGCACTACTGCTAGGATCAGTAATGTTCTTTATAGGAGTATTGGTTGGTTATTTCATGGTTTTCCCATTGGCACTTCGGTTTTTATCGAACTACCAATTGAGCGATGTTATTCAGAATCACTTATCTCTAGATTCTTATATAGATAACTTTATGATGCTCATACTCTGTATGGGGTTGGCTTTTGAGTTGCCGTTAGTAACTTGGCTGTTATCTATATTAGGGGTTGTAAATAAGCAGTTTTTGCGTAAATATAGGCGACATGCGATTGTTGTTATAGTTATTCTAGCTGCAGTTATTACTCCTACTGGAGATCCATTTACACTCAGTGTAGTTGCAATACCTCTATACTTACTTTATGAAATGAGTATTCTTATGATTAAAGAGAAAAAAGAGGAGGATGAAGAAATTGACTCTAATGATGAGGAAGATGAGACGAAAGCTATTGCAGACTCAAAATCTTCAGATGAAGATTAACAGTATAAAAAAGAGGAAGAGGTTTAACTTTTCCTCTTTTTTGTTATAATCCAAATAATCAGTGGAGCGCCAAATAGAGCAGTAACCGAATTAATAGGTAGAGTTCCTTGCATACCAGGAAGTTGAGAAATGGTGTCGCAGAGAAGCATAAGAGATGCCCCGATAAGCATAGAGGCTGGGAGAACGATTTTATGGTTATTGCTTTTAAATAAACCTCTGGCTAAATGAGGTACTGTAATTCCAATAAAGGCAATAGGACCTGTAAAAGCAGTAGATGTTCCAGCTAGTAAGCCAGTAAGTAAGATAAGAAAAGTTCTTATCTTTTTGGTGGAAAGTCCTAAACCTTTGGCATAATTTTCTCCAAGTAGAAATATATTAAGTTTTTTCTGTAGTACAATGCTTAGAAGTAGGCCCAAGGTTACAATTGGAGTTAATATTCCTAATTGTTCCCAACTAACGGCCGATAGGCTTCCGAATGTCCATGATATAAAGAGTTTCAAACTGTCAGGATTACTAATACTTTGTAGGATACTCACTAAAGCACTTGTAAAAAAGCCAAACATCATTCCTATAATTAATAAAGAGACATTTTGTTTAATACGGCTTGAGATTAAGACTATAAGTAGAAGAAGGCCAATACCACCTAATGTGGCTGCAGCTATTTGTCCCCAGCTGCCAATAAGCCACATTGGAAGAACTGCACCTCCCATTGTAAGGATAGCTACTCCTAGACTTGCTCCCGAAGTGATTCCAAGTACGTCAGGTCCTGCTAGAGGATTGTGAAAAAGCGTTTGCATAAGTAACCCTGCTGCTGCAAGAGCAGATCCTACAGTTATTGCTGTAATGGCCTTTGGTAACCTGTGGTTATATATAATTTCATAATATATTGAGCCGTTAGCATTTTGAGGAGTTAAAAAGGAAAAAAGCTCTTTTAAGGGAATAGAGACACTTCCAAATGCCAAATCAATGATGAAAAAAAAGAGCAAGCAACAGCTGAGTATGGCAAATTTCTTTCTCATTCTTCTAATTTTTTGAAATACCTTAATTGATAATCAGGAAGTTTTTCAGGGTGTAAGACCTTAATAATATCCTTTAAAATAAAATCAGGACGAATAACTCCTTCCTCCCA
>JASLCM010000082.1 GCA_030151845.1 Bacteroides sp. | reverse complement strand
TGCCTGTTGTGCAGTCTCCATAATTAAGTGAAACTGTTCAACTTCACCAATAGCCAAGGTTATACCTGGTAAAGCCACAAAAAGATCTCTCGCTCTACAGGAAAACCATGGATAACCTGCTAGTAGGTAATGTTCATTTTCTTGCTTATTGTAAAATTGATGCGCCGTATTCTTCAAACAGTTATAAAAACTATCACGAGGTATTCTCAAACGTACCTCTTTGTCAAACTCTCTCTTTAGCTGTCTCGTATCTGTAGAGGTAAGTCCTGCAGAGAAGACGACAGATTCCCCTTTTTTTATATCTATTTCAAAAAAACCGGGAACATAAAGGTCCTCCTTATAAGCGTAACCTCTCTCCTGCTCCTTGGGGTACTCAATTCCACGGTACCAGTCGGGTAGAGATACAAATTTATTCTTTTTATTCAACTGCATAAAAAGATCTGGATACCCACTATATAAGTTGGATTTAATACCGTTTTCTATGTTCTCATAAGTGGTATTGAGAGTAGTATTATAATAGGTTAACTCTCTCACGCTTCGAAATGCTAAAAAGGGTTTAAGTCTTAACTTTGTTGGAGAGTGAGCTTCCAACAAGGTGTATCGTATCAGAATTCTACTTTCGTGCCTAACGAAAATTTTCTCTTTTTTCAACAACACCCCACCAACTCGATAGATTGTTGCTGGTATAGTTTCGCAATCAAATTCTCGTATATATTTATGTCCATTAGGGCTCCAGTTATCTCCTTGAAATTTATGCAAACCTAAATTAAACTCAGCACCATGTTGAATAACCGTTTCATCTAAAGAAGATAACAGAACGTAATTATCAACACCTAAAGAAGGGACAGGAGTTACTAACAACCCATGATACCTTCGCGTATTACAATCTACTATTGTTGTACAATGATAGGCACCCGACTTATTTGTACGGAGTACTTCTCGTGGAAGTGACTCTTCTAAGTTTGTCATTAAAGTTCTATCAAAACGCAAATAACTCATATTTTATTCTTTATTATCACCAACCTTGTATTCTTTAAACAAGGTAAGGATTTGTATGTTTCTGAACGAATAAACCTCTCAAATTTCCTAAAATTTTATAGCTCTAGAGCCCTTTAAATATCACAGCAGCGTTTGCTGTCATTAACCTTACAGAGATTGCTAGCAATATAATTCCGAAAAACTTTCTTATAATGTAAATACCACTCTCTCCTAAAAACTTTTGAATTCTGCCAGTCATACTAACCACAACATAAACCCAAGCCATATTTAAGAAAAGAGCAAGTAAGATGTTTTCACTGGCATACTCTGCTCGTAAAGAGAGTAAGGTTGTGAATGCTCCTGGCCCAGCTAAAAGTGGGAAAACCAATGGAACCAATGTTGCTTCTTTTATTGGCCCCATATTTTTAAAAATCTCAACATCGAGTAACATCTCTAAAGACATCAAAAAAATAATAAAGCCACCAGCTATTGCAAAAGATTCGATATCGACATGAAATAGTTTTAGAAGCATCTCTCCTGCAAAAAAGAACACTAATAATAGGAGTAATGAGATTACAGTTGCTTGCAAAGCATTAACTGCTCTTCCTTTTATCTTTAGATTAATAATAATAGGAATTGACCCTATAATATCGATTACTGCAAAGAGTACAATAAAGGCACTTAATAACTCTTGGATGTTGAAGTTTGCAAACATAGCCTACTTATAAGAGGGTTTTTTAACTAGTTAATTTTAAAAAAGCTTTAATTCTGCCATAAAATTAACTATACTATACCAAATATAATTAAATATAGATAATAAACCTTCTTAGTGAAGTAGAAAAAAAATCAATTGGCTACTTTTATATAAAAAGCACGGTATGGATAGCATGTACACGAACTTACTAAGACTACCTCTTTTCATCGGGCTATGCAATGATGACATAACAAGAATAATAGAAAAGACAAAACTCCAATTTATCGACTTAAAACCTGGACAACTGATAAAAAGAGAGTATGAAAAAAATGAGGAGCTACTATTTATTTTATCTGGGGAGGTAAAAGTTGTTACAACCGCTAGCAAAGGCTTTAAATTTATCGAACAAGTTTCTCCACCTTTTGTCCTTGAAATTAGTTCTATTTTTGGATTAACACCTAGATATCGATCCTCCTACAAAGCAATAAGTAGTGTAAAGGCTATTGCTATTGATAAACAAGAAGTCCTACAAGTGCTCTTAAACTATAAAATATTCAAGCTAAACTATATCAATATGCTCAGCACTCTAGTACAAAAAAAGCAAGAAATCATATGGAACAGAGCATTTAAAGATAGCTTACTGGAGAGTTTTATTGACTTTGTTTGTGGACATACCTTATACACAAAAGAGAAGATTACCATTAAAATAAAGATGGAGACCTTGGCACAAGAACTTCATACAACTAGAATAAAAATATCGAAACTACTCAATGAGTTAGCGAAAAAAGAGTTGATAGGTCTTCGCAGACAACACATTGATATCCACTCTCTTTTTTTACTTAAGCAATACGCCAAACAAAGATAGAACTTGCCTTCTAAAATGAATAAAAAGAGGCAGCTCATATGAGCTGCCTCTTTTTTGTTAACTATGTTTTTATTACTGTAACTCTACTTTAAAGACTTGTACTCCACCATTTGTTGCAATATAGGCAACTACCGCAGATTTTCCATCTTCAGCAACTTGTGCTTTAACCTCGCCAGTTATATTTGTATTAGCACCACCTAAAGCAGAATCTAGAGGGAAATCTAGCCAATCATTCCACTTTCTAGTATGCACTAAGTCTACTATTGTATTAATAGAAGAAGGATCACTCATCATCTTATGTACAGAAAAGATCTCACGTGCCCAGCTTTTACCATCTTGTTCTATAATAAATAAATAGCGTGCACCATTTAAGTCTACATAATCAAAAGCATGTCCACCACCTGGCAACCATTGATGGAACACATTTTGAATACTCTCTTCAGAGTTGTAAATTGGTGAATTATCAGCTCCGTCCATATAAGTGATACGTACTACCCTTGAACTATTAATAAAGTAGTTAGCATCTTTGCCTAACTCTGTTGGAATTACTCTACCATTTACTCCCCATCCTTTATTATTGGGGTGGTTTACCACTACTTTATCTGGTTCATTCGATGTAACTTCGCCATTTTTAACTTCCCAACGCAAGAAAGTGTTTTCATTAGACACTGTTGCATAGATATATGCAAGATCTTCCATATCACCTTTGACATATAGCTTGCGTCCCAAATCATTGGATAGATCAGATTTCCACTCAATTAATTTAGCTGGCTTAGCATCAACTCCACTCCACCAATAAAGTTTGAAGTCTCCATTACCTTTCCATAGGAAATTAGCAGTTACAATATTACCTGCATCATCTGAAATCATATGCAATGGATCGATTGCTTCCATCCCTTCTGTAGATAATACTCCAGCCTCTGCACCAGTCTGCAGGTCATAATATTTGTATGCTCCTTTAGCTGCTCTATCATGAACAACCAGGTAGTCTCCACTAATAGCTACTGATCTGTTATTGTCTTTGGTGAAAGAGATTTCTGAGCCTGTCTTGCGCCAAAGTTCTTCTACATTAATTTTTGTAGCTAAAATATGTGCTTTAACAGTGTAAGATTTTCGTTCTCCTGTAGGCCCTACTAAGTCAAAAGCAACAGGCTTTGTAAAATCCATATAACTTCCCATAGGAGTTTCTGATTCAACCCTAACATTGTTAGGAACATTAACAAACATGGTTAGCTTAGTAAGATCTGTTTTAATAGATCCCTCTATTGTTATATTAATAACGTTGTTCTCATCAGGTTTTGCAGCGAAATCCAATTTATCACCATCAGGTAAGTAAACACTTAATCCTGTCATAGTGGCTTCCAAGTTTGGTCTCAACTCTTCAGCATCACTACATGATGTAAAGAGTAAAAAAAGGCTGCATAGAGAAAGTATTATAAATTTATATTGTTTCATAATCTTCTGTTTTATATTACCATTTATCAAATTGAGTACAAAGTGGATTGTTTTTTATCTCACTACTTGGCATTGGGAATTGATAATATCTTTCTTCGAAGACTCTATCTTTCTTATCACAATCCACTCTTTCGTAAGTAAAGGATCCATCTTCCTCTTTTGTAATTTTCATTCCATGCATTCTCTGACCATCTAATACTTTATGGGCTATTCTCCATCTACGTAGATCCCAGTATCTATGCCCCTCAAATGCCAACTCTACGGTACGTTCTTGACGAATGATGTTTCTTAAATCCTCTTTGCTAGTTTCCTCTTGTGCGGGTAGTCCTGCTCTAGCACGAACTTTATTTAAAGAGACCAAAGCTTCTTTTACTTTACCCAATTCATTTAAGGCTTCAGCGTGGTTTAACAAAACCTCTGCAAATCTAACTTCAGACCAATGTGTAGTACCTTCTTCACTAAGGTTTGACTTACCTTCATCTAACAGTTTACGAAGGTAATACCCTGTCGTTGTAGATATAGCATTACTCTCTGATCCATATTCAACAAATCCATCAGCACCTCCAACGTAGGCTTCAATGGTACGCCCTTTCCATTGAGCACCATTGTATAGAATCGACTTATAGAATCTTGGCTCTCTATTTTCATAAGGAGCTTTGGCATGTTCTGGGTTGTTCCAATCGAATTGCGAACCATCTTTCATGCGATACATATCTACCATCTCTTGTGTTGGAACAGCCAAAGCTTTTGAGGCCGAAGATCCAGCAGGATGGTCACCTGGAGGACAGTATAATTGATCAAATTTTACAGCATGTTTTACCTGTCCATGAAAACGGAACGATAAAACAGCCTCCTTATTATCTGGAATAGTGAAAGCATCTGCATAATCAGGAAGTAAAGCATATTTACCACTGTTTATTACAGCTTCTGCTGCCTCTACAGCCTTATCCCAACGTTTAGCATAAAGCATAGCACGAGATTTAAACCCTAGAACGGATCCTTTTGTTAACAAACCTAGGCGGTTAGAAGGCCACTCTTCGGGCAAGTTAGCAGCTGCATAATCTAAGTCACGTTCTATAAAGTCCCAACACTCTTCCTCGCTACTACGAGCTTTAAACGCCTCATTTGGCCCATCAATATCATCACGAAGAACTACACTTCCATGATTTCTAACTAGCATAAAGTAGTTATAAGCTCTTGAAAAAAGTGCTTGAGCTTTAATTTGTCTATAGTCGGTTTCATTGTACTTAACATAAGTATCTAAACCATAAAGGAACTCATTGATTCTTCTTATACGCTCATACTCATAAGAATATGCACTTAAGATATTTGAACTTGGGCTAATGTTACCATTATAAACGGTTTTATTAACATCACCTCCATTAGCTCCCATTACAAAAGTACTGTATCGTAGTATGTCTGAAAAACCATCATTTAGACTAACTCCACCATACCTTTTCCCATAGGGACCGTATTCATAAATGGGTTTGTAGAAACCATATACATACAAGTAGGTATTCTCTACAGATTTCCATGCATCCATCTCTGTATACTTGTTTCTAGGCTCTGGCTCTAAAAAACTATCACAGCTAGAGAACAAGATAATGCATAATGCTATTTGAAATATATATTTAATATTCTTCATAGATTTATTATTAAAGTGTAACACTTACTCCAAACTCAAACGTACGCTGCTGTGGGTAGTACCCATTGGTTATTTCAGGAGTTTCTGGGTCAATGTTATATTTGTTAAGCTTAGACCAAGTAAATAGGTTTCCACCTGTAACTGTAAACCTTACATCCTCTAAGCCTATTTTGCGTACTATATTTTTCTTTAAATTATAACCAAACTGTACGTTTTTCAAACGCAAATAATTTCCATTTCTTAACCAGAAGTCGGAAGCCCAGCCATTTGGATTTCCCATTTCTGCTTGCTGTGTTGAAAGACGAGTAAACTCACTGTTTGGGTTATCTGGTGTCCAGCTATTCTTTATTAAGAAGTAAGGTGAGTTACCTTGTCCGAAGAATGGACGTGTATATTGCGTTTGGTCTACGTGTCCATTCGGGTAAACTCCCGATAAAAAGACATCACAGATTGCAGCTCCTTGGAAGAATAAGGAAACGTCGAATTCCCTCCATGAAGCACTTAGGTTTAATCCATACATTAACTCAGGAACATTACTATTACCAATAAAGGTATAGTCCTGCTCTTTGTTAATCTTACCATCTCCATTAAAATCTACATATTTGATATCACCTGGACGAATTTGACCTTTTGATAAATTATCCAAAGTTGGAGAGTTTAGTATCTCATCATAAGATTGGTACAGTCCATCGGTTTTGAATCCTAGTTTTTGTCCCATCTTTCTTCCAGTTCTTCGTTGATGATCTGGAACATTTGGACTTTCATTCATCTCTAAGACTTTATTTCTTGACCATCCAATATTACCTCTTACATCATAAAAGACCTCTCCTATTTTATTTCTGTGCGATAAAACCAGCTCAACTCCTAAGTTTCTAACTTTACCTCCATTAATAGTTGAAGGGTAATTTCCTCCTAGTGATGGTGGATATATACCTCCACTACCAATCAGGATATCGTTAGTACGCTTATAGAAGTAATCAAACTCCATTCCAAACAATCCTTGCTTTACAGTTAAATCAAAGCCTAAGTTGTAAGTAGCAGTTTTTTCCCATGTAATGTCTCTATTAACATTCCCTGCAGTATAGATAGAGATATATTCTTTATCTCCTATATATACAGTAGGTGGGTTTGGGTTTATTAAGTTTAAGTATTGGAAATCACCAATTCTGTCGTTACCAAGTAAACCTGCAGAAAAACGAACTTTTAAGTTATCAATGGTATTCTTAAAGTTTGCAAAGAAGTCTTCTTCTGAAATTCTCCATCCCGCAGAAAATGCAGGGAAGAATCCCCATCTATTCTCCTTTGGGAAACGTACTGATCCATCATAACGAGCAACGAACTCCGCCATATACTTGCTGTCATAGCTATAGTTTAGACGGCCAACATAACCTGCACGGTTGAATACATAACTTCCACCACCAATAGCTTGGTCTTTCTTTCCTAAAAGAATGTCCTTTCCTTGGTTTAGTTCATGTAAGGTATTCAAATCAAATCCTTGAACGGTAGCAGATATGTTTTCACTTTTTTGAGACGACTGCTCATAAAGTAATAGTGCTGAAACATTATGATGTTTAGCAAAGGTCTTGTTATAGGTTATCGCTGGTTGCAGGGTTAACCTTCTATTTTGATTGACTGAATTTCTCAATACAGATTCTTTTGGATCGGCTCCAAAGTCAACCTTAACTACTTCATACTCCTCAGTTGTAAAATTATAGGCATTTAGTTCAAACTGCTCTCTCCAGCTCTTTGCTGTAGTATAACTTTTATCATAGCTGAGCTTCATTTGAAGTTTAAGTCCTTCAACCCAAGGCACATCCCAACCTAACTTCATAGAGCTTTGTAAGTTATTTCCTACAGATCTACTATAACCAGTTTTCTCGTTAAAAGCTAATGGGTTAGTTTTAACAACAGAGATATTAGCTGCAGTTGGCATACCATCGTACTCTGTTGGTATAATAGGAACTTGGCGCTGAGCTAAGTTTATGGGGTTATTCCATGCTTGGTTACCTACACCAAAATATCCTCCATTATTTCTATTTTGCTGCATCGCTAAATCAAGACCTAGTGTAAGACCATGACTTAAGTCTACATCTAAGTTCGAGCGTAAATTATAACGTGTATAATCTATGTTATCAATGATACCATCTTGATTAAAATACCCTAGCGATACGAAGTATTTAGAGCGATCAGTTCCTCCATTAACACTTAAGTTATGGTGAGTTGAGAAAGCCCCATTTTTCATTAGTTCATTGAACCAGTTTGTATTTGCATACTTCCCCTCGGGGTCCCCATTTACAACCTTATCATAAATGTCTTGAGAAAAAAGTGGCTCCATGCCATCCATCTCTAAGGCTTTATTATAATAAGTTATAAAGTCTGGTCCATCTAAGAATTTTGGATAATTCGTGTTTTGGTTATAAGCAACTTTACCTGTATAGGTAATTTTGGGTTTAGAGCTTCCACCACGTTTTGTTTTAACTAATATCACACCACTAGCTCCTTGCATACCGTAAACAGCTGCAGCAGTAGCATCTTTCAGAATAGTTATAGACTCAATTTCATTAGGGTCTAAGCTATTAAAGGAACGTGGTACATCATCTACAATTACCATAGGAGAAGAGTTTCCTAGTGTGGAAACCCCACGAATAGTAAGTGTTGCACCATCGGCACCTGGAGCGCCTGACTTCTGAGTTGAAACTAGTCCTGGCAGTTTACCAGCTAGAGTTGAAGTTAAGTTTCCACTAGGAGCCTTTAATAGGTCTTTCGCTTCAACTTGCGCAACAGATCCAGTTACAGTCATCTTTTTCTGAACACCGTAACCAACTACCACAACTTCATCTAGTAGTTCAACATCTTCTTCTACTACAATAGTGATATGACTCTTTCCCTTTAAAGGGGTTACTGTAGTTTGATACCCAACATAAGAGGTGTTTAAACTCACCTTCAAACTAGGTACTTCGAGCGTAAATTTTCCATCAAAGTCAGTTATAGTAGCCTTGCCATCCTTAACGCCATCAACAGCAACTCGGGCTCCAATAAGTGGTTCACCATTTACATCTTGTACCACTCCACTAACTTGATTTTGGGCATATAAATTTGGTGTGACCAAAAATGTAAGAAGCAGTAGCAACATGCCGATTTTGCTCTTACATGCCAATAAATTAAAGTGTATCCTCATAATTTTAATAGTATTAGAGTTATTTTACTTGATTAAAAAAATTAAGTCTCATTTTAGTTACATTACTCATTTTATCTCTTCCTCATAAATTTTTTAATTTAACATATTTGATATTATTCATAATTTTATTACCACGCCATTATAATAAAAATTAATAATCTGAATACATTAAGTTAATATTCATATTAAAATTTAATCACCCATAAATAAAAGAACGCAAATTTCTGTAATTCATTCACAAATTACGGTAAGACTTTTAATAAATACAAATAATCAAGTAAAAATTCTGAATAATGAACCGTTAAAAAAAAGAACAAATTAATTATCCATAAATTGAAGCTTTATTGATTTAAAAGTCCTAGTAAATACAAAATAAGAGTTAACAAAAGTGTAGAATAAATCAAGTATAAGAGATGATATAGCTTATATTTAAACAAAAAACCCCAGCAGTTAACTGCTGGGGTTATAAAACGCTTTTAGCGAACAAATAGCATTATTCTCTTATTCCCACTCTATCGTTGCAGGTGGTTTTGAACTAATATCATAAGTTACGCGATTAATTCCCCTCACATTATTAATAATGTCATTAGAGACTTTTGCTAAAAACTCATAAGGTAAGTGTGCCCAGTCTGCCGTCATAGCATCAGTAGATGTTACTGCACGTAAAGCTACAGCTTGTTCATAGGTACGTTCATCCCCCATAACACCAACAGATTGAACGGGTAATAAAATCACCCCTGCTTGCCACACTTTATCATAAAGCTCCCAGTCACGCAATCCTTGAATAAATATAGAGTCGGCCTCTTGCAATATACGAACTTTCTCTGGAGTGATGTCTCCAAGAATTCGAACAGCAAGTCCTGGTCCTGGAAAAGGATGACGAGTTATCAAATGCTCGGGCATTCCTAGTTCACGTCCAACTTTTCTCACTTCATCTTTAAATAGTAAACGTAGAGGCTCACATAGTTTAAGGTTCATCTTTTCTGGTAATCCTCCAACATTATGATGACTCTTAATTACCGTTCCTGTTATAGAAAGCGACTCAATAATATCCGGATATATAGTTCCTTGAGCTAACCACTTTACATCTTTAAGCTTATGTGCCTCTTCATCAAAAACTTCAATAAAGCCATTACCGATAATTTTTCTTTTTTGTTCTGGATCTTTAACGCCAGCTAATTGGCTATAGAATTTTTTGGATGCATCAACACCGATTACATTCAAGTTTAAACATTTGTAATCATGTAATACGTTCTCAAACTCATCTTTTCTTAATAAACCGTGGTCTACAAAAATACAAGTTAAGTTACGACCAATTGCTTTGTTTAGCAAAACAGCTACAACTGAAGAGTCTACTCCCCCACTTAATGCTAAGACAACCTTATCATTTCCTAGCTGCTCTTTTAATTGGGTAACTGTTGATTCTACAAAAGATGCAGGATTCCAGTTTTTAGGAGCCTTGCAAATAGAGACTACAAAGTTTTCCAACAGTTTTTTTCCCTCTAATGAATGATGCACTTCAGGATGAAACTGAACCCCCCAAACAGGAAGTTTTTTATGGCAATATGCAGCGACGTTTACCTTCTCTGTTGATGCTAAAACCTCAAAATCTTCAGGAAGTTTGGTTATCGAGTCACCATGACTCATCCACACTTGTGTTGGAGAAGAGAGATCTTTTAGTAAGGGGTTCTCCATTCTTTTAGTCAATTCACAACGACCAAACTCACGGGTATTCGATGATGCTACACTTCCACCTTTTGATGATGCTATAAACTGAGCTCCATAGCATATTCCTAAGATGGGTATTTTACCCCATATCTCAGCCAGGTCCATTTTAAAAGCATCGGCATCATTTACAGAGTAAGGACTACCTGACAAAATAACTCCTACTATAGAAGAATCATTTTTAGGATATTTATTGTAAGGTATAATCTCACAATAAACACCCAATTCACGTACCCTTCTACCAATGAGCTGAGTTGTTTGCGAACCAAAGTCAAGAATTACAATCTTTTCATGCATAACTATTTAATCATTTTGGTGCAAAAGTAATTATTTTTACTCACACCTCTATTTTTTTTCTTTCAATAAATCTCTAATTTCTCCTAATAAAACCTCCTCTTTTGATGGAGCAGGTGGAGTTTCCACAGCTTTTTCTTCTTCTTTCTTTTTAGTTAAGTTAGTGATTAAGCGAATGAAAACAAAAATAGAAAAGGCTATAATCAAAAAGTCAAAAGTGTTTTGTAAAAAGTTACCGTAATTTAAAGTAACTGCTGCTATCTCTTCGCCTGCCTCATTTAAGGAAGCTTCCTTCATAACCCATTTTAGATCCGTGAAATTTACACCTCCAGCCAACAAACCAACAAAAGGCATAATGATATCTGCAACTACTGATGATACAATTTTTCCAAAAGCACCTCCGATTACAACACCGACAGCCATATCTACTACATTGCCCTTAACAGCAAATTCTTTAAAATCTTTTATAAAAGAACTTTTTCCCATATTTTGTATATTTATAGTGATTTAACGTGCGAATATAAAAACATTTTCTTATTTTTGCATCGCATTTTGCTATATAAATGTAAGCATAGCGCTCTATTTGAACAAATAATAATATAAAATCTTTAAAAATTTAAAACGAAATGATTAAAGTAGGTATTAATGGTTTTGGCCGTATTGGACGTTTTGTATTCCGTGCAGCTCAAAAGAGAAATGAC
>JASLCM010000262.1 GCA_030151845.1 Bacteroides sp. | reverse complement strand
TTGGCTTTTAGCATAAAGTAGAGGTCATCTCTACTCATGCCATACTCTTTTTCATCTACAAAAATGGGGAAATAGGCATAATTGTGACGCACCCCAACGAGATCTTGCATGCAACGAATGCCTTTTACATCCTTCAATCCTTCACGGTAGGCCTCTGCTACAGCTTTTCTTGATCCAATGGCCTGATCCACCTGCTTTAAGTTTAAGAGTCCGTAGGCCGACCGAATCTCATCCATCTTCCCATTAATGCCTGGGGCAACTACAGTGGTCTCATCTTCAAAACCAAAGTTCTTAAGGTGATCGATCCGACGTTTGGTCTCTGCATCTTTACAGATGAGTGCTCCCCCCTCTATCGTGTTGTAAACCTTGGTTGCATGGAAACTTAAGGTAGAGAGGTCTCCTGCGGTAAGTACCGATTCTCCATCTTGTTCTACCCCAAATGCATGAGCAGCGTCATAAATCACCTTCAAGCCGTGTTTATTGGCCAACTCTTGAATGCGTTGGGTATCGCATGGGTTTCCATAGACATGCACCGGTAATATGGCTGTTGTGTTGGGAGTTATGGCTGCCTCAATCTTATCGGGATCTAAATTCCCTGTTCGGGGGTCTACATCGACAAACACCGTTTTAATTCCGTTCCACCACAAAGCATGCGTAGTGGCTACAAAACTATAAGGGGTTGTAATGACCTCTCCACGAATACGAAGAGCCTGTAGGGCAACCATCAAAGGGAGGGTGCCGTTGGTAAACAGACTTATATAAGGTACTTTAAGATAGGTGCAGAGTGCCTCTTCCAACAGTTGGTGGTAATGCCCGTTATTTGTGAGCCATTTTCTCTCCCAGATATCCTCTAGGTAGGGAATAAAATCTTCTAAATCTGGAAGCAAGGGAGAGGTTACTGTAATCTCCTCCCCTTTGTTATAGTTTACTAACTCTTTAAAAGCATGGAGCATCTTTTTGCGCTCTTCTGCTTTTTGCTCTCTCTTACTCATACATTTCTTTGTAATATTGCTCGTAAGCACCAGAGGTGATGTTATCCATCCACTCCTGATTCGCTAAATACCAAGTAACGGTCTTCTCTATTCCCTCTTCGAACTGCAGACTAGGTTCCCAGCCCAATTCATTTTTGATTTTACTAGAATCGATGGCATAACGACGGTCATGTCCAGCTCGATCTTTAACAAAGGTAATTAGCGAATTGCTCGTTCCAGCAGGTCGGCCCAAGAGTCGGTCTACCGTCTCTATAATCACCTCAATTAAATCGATGTTTCTCCACTCGTTAAACCCACCAATGTTGTAGGTCTCTGCCAATTTGCCGTTGTGAAAAACGGCATCAATGGCACGAGCATGATCTTCCACATAGAGCCAATCACGTACATTTTCTCCTTTCCCATAAACAGGAAGGGGTTTACCGTGACGGATGTTGTTGATGAAGAGAGGGATTAGCTTTTCAGGAAACTGATAAGGGCCATAATTGTTTGAACAGTGACTCAACACCGTTGGCATACCATAGGTGTCGTGGTAAGAGCGAACAAAATGGTCACTACTTGCTTTGGAAGCCGAATAGGGAGAGTGCGGATCATAGGCCGTTGTTTCAGTAAACAACTTGCCATCGAAATCCAAATCTCCATACACCTCATCGGTAGAGATGTGGTAGAAAAGCTTCCCATCGAATGCCCCTTCCCAAGAGAGTTTAGCCGCCTGAAGCAGCGAGAGCGTACCCATCACATTGGTCTGTGCAAACAGAAAAGGGTCTTTGATGCTGCGGTCTACATGACTCTCTGCAGCGAGGTGAATCACCCCATCGATCTGCTTCTCTTTGAAAAGCCTCATCAGCAGTTCAAAGTCGCAGATATCCCCTTTCACAAAGGTATAATTGGCTCTCTTTTCGATATCCGAAAGGTTAGCAAGATTCCCTGCGTAGGTTAGTTTATCTAAATTTATAATGTGGTATTCGGGGTAGCGATTCACAAACAGACGCACCACATGTGAGCCTATAAAACCTGCTCCCCCTGTTATTAAGATCGATCTTTTATCATTCATCTTCTCTAAAGTTGAGCTCTTGTTGAGCCAGTTTAATGAGGTGCTGACCGTATGGATTATTTTTCATGGGTTCTGCCACCTCTAGCAGCTTTTCTCGGGTTATCCACCCTTTATGGTAGGCGATTGCCTCTAAGCAGGCCACTTTGAGTCCTTGCCTCTTCTCAATGACCTCAATAAAGGTACTGGCTTCCGAAAGCGAGTCGTGGGTACCTGTATCTAACCAAGCAAAGCCACGGCCTAGAAGCTGTACTTTTAACTCCCCAGCTGCTAAGAAATGTTGGTTAACCGAGGTGATCTCTAACTCTCCACGAGCCGAGGGTTTTACCCCCTTCGCCACCTCTATCACCCGATTGGGGTAGAAATAGAGACCAACTACCGCATAATTAGAGGTTGGATTTTGGGGCTTCTCCTCGATACTAAGGGCATTCCCCTCTTGGTCGAAATCGACCACACCGTAGCGCTCGGGGCGCTCCACCCAGTACCCAAAAATAGTAGCCTTCTCCTCCTCTTGAGCCGCTTTTACAGCTTGTGCAAGTAGGGCTGTAAAATAACTACCAAAAAAGATATTATCGCCTAAAACAAGGCAAACAGAGTCTGTACCTATAAACTCCTCACCAATAAGAAAAGCTTGTGCCAACCCATCGGGCGAGGGTTGCTCTGCATAGGTAAACTCAACGCCAAAATCGGAACCATCTCCCAATAATCGTTCAAAGTTTGGTAAATCGGTAGGGGTAGATATGATTAAAATCTCTCGTATCCCAGCCAACATCAATACCGATATGGGATAATAAATCATTGGCTTGTCAAAAATAGGTAGCAATTGCTTGCTTACCCCCTTCGTTATGGGGTACAAGCGAGTACCAGATCCTCCTGCCAAGATAATTCCTTTCATGCTGTTCTCTTTTGATTACTACTTAGTTATAGTTGCAATAGAAACATTTCTTTGCACCCATTGAAAATATTGCGGTTGCAAAGATAAGAGTTTATAGGGATTTTAAATAACAATTTTTAAACTATCTATTTAATTATCAATTGCGAAACGCACTAAAAAGAGCGTCTGAAAAAGCATGTGCCCCTGTATGTTTTTTGCATATCCATTAAATACTCTCTTTTTTCTAGCTCTTTGAATTAAAAGTTAGTCGGATTTAAAACTGAAACTACTCCCCCACTTTTACACTGCTTTATTGGTGCATAAAGTACCATTTATCTGCTTTGATTAAAAGTTAAAGTATCTGATATTCAGTATTTATAAGCTTATTTTCACTATCTTTAGGTTACTAAACTTATTGCTATGAAAATATGTGCACCCTATCGTCTCATTC
>JASLCM010000059.1 GCA_030151845.1 Bacteroides sp. | reverse complement strand
TTCGTTCTTATGCCAACAGGTGGTGGCAAATCTCTTTGTTATCAACTTCCAGCACTCTTGATGGAGGGTACGGCGATAGTTATATCCCCATTAATTGCATTGATGAAGAATCAGGTAGATGCAATGAGAAACTTTAGTGAAGATGATGGTGTTGCTCATTTTATCAACTCATCTTTATCAAAAAGTGAAGTAGAACAGGTTAAGGCCGATATGCTATCGGGTAAGGCTAAGTTACTTTATGTAGCTCCTGAGTCGTTGACTAAAGAGGATAGTATAGAGTTTTTGCGTTCTATAAAAATTTCATTCTTTGCTGTTGATGAGGCGCATTGTATTTCAGAGTGGGGACATGACTTTAGACCTGAGTATAGAAAAATTCGTCCTACAATAAATGAGATAGGTAGTGCACCTTTAATAGCATTGACTGCTACGGCAACTCCAAAGGTCCAACATGACATACAAAAAAACTTGGAGATGATAGACGCTAAGGTATATAAATCGTCTTTTAATCGTCCGAATCTTTATTATGAAGTACGACCTAAAACTGCAGAGGTAGATAAAGAGGTTATCATGTTTATTAAAAATAATCTTGGTAAATCTGGAATTGTCTACTGTTTGAGTCGGAAAAAAGTAGAGGAGCTAGCAAAAGTACTTCAAGCCAATGAGATAAATGCTAGACCTTATCATGCAGGTATGGACTCTGCAGCAAGAACACAGAATCAAGATGACTTTCTCATGGAGAAGGTAGATGTTATTGTTGCAACCATAGCTTTTGGTATGGGTATTGATAAACCAGATGTTCGCTTTGTAATTCACTACGATATTCCTAAAAGCTTAGAAGGTTACTATCAAGAGACAGGAAGAGCTGGGCGCGATGGGGGCGAAGGAAGATGTGTTACATTCTATGCGAACAAAGACTTGCAAAAATTAGAGAAATTTATGCAAGGAAAACCTGTGGCAGAACAGGAGATAGGGAAGCAGCTCCTGCGAGAGACAGCTGCCTATGCAGAATCATCTGTGTGTAGACGTAAGAGTCTACTTCATTATTTTGGAGAAGAGTATACAGAAGATAATTGTTGTAATTGTGACAACTGTTTAAATCCTAAAAAGCAAGTGGAGGCTAAAGAATTATTATGTACCGTTATTGAAACTGTTCTTGCGGTAAAAGAAAAGTTTAAAGCTGAATACGTAATTGATGTTATTCAGGGAAATGAAAATGAGGATATTAAAGCTCATTTACACGATGACCTAGAGGTCTTTGGAGAGGGAGCTGAGTACGATGAGCGGATCTTAAACTCTGTAATTCGTCAGGCGTTAATCGCTGGGTATCTAAGTAAAGATGTAGAGCATTATGGAACTTTAAAGGTTACATCTTCAGGAAAGAAGTTTTTAAAGAATCCTGTCTCTTTTAAAATTACTGAAGACATAGACTTCGATGAAGTTGAGGAGGAGATGCCAGCAGGAGGTGGTGCTTCTTGTGCTGTGGATCCAGCACTTTATTCGATGTTGAAAGATCTTCGTAAAAAATTGGCTAAAAAATTAGATGTTCCTCCCTATGTTATATTTCAAGAGCCCTCTTTAGAGGCTATGGCTACTGTTTATCCTATTACTGTAGATGAATTGCAAAATATACCTGGTGTAGGTGCTGGTAAGGCTAAACGTTATGGTGAGGAATTTTGTAAATTGATTAAGAGACACTGCGAAGAAAATGAAATTGAACGTCCAGAGGATTTGCGTGTACGTACAGTAGCAAATAAGTCTAAGATGAAGGTGGCTATTATTCAAGCTATTGATAGAAAGGTTGCCCTAGATGATATAGCACTATCTAAAGGGATAGAATTTGATGAGCTACTTGAGGAAATAGAGGCAATAGTTTACTCGGGTACAAAGATTAACATCGATTACTTTTTAAATGAAATCATGGATGATGATCCTGTTCAGGATATCTATGAGTATTTTAAAGAGTCGACAACAGATCGCTTGGATGAGGCGATGGATGAACTCGGAGATGATTACTCTGAAGAAGAGGTTCGTTTGGTTCGTATCAAATTCATTTCGGAAATGGCGAATTAACTGGATTGATAATTAGCTTAAAAAATGGGGAGTACTCCCCATTTTTTTTATCCGAAACTTAGAGTTGTTGAAGCATCCTTTTTAAAACCACTGTGGCGGATATTTCTCTATTCGCTGCTTCGGGAATAACTAGGGATTTCTCACTGTCGATGACAGCGTCAGAGACAATCATGTTTCTTCTAACTGGGAGGCAATGCATGAAGTAGGCATCATTGGTTAGCGACATTAGTTCGGTGTTAACCGTCCAGCTTTTATCTTTTGAGAGAACTTGGCCGTATTGATGATCTCCAGTAGATGACCAGTTTTTTGCATAAATAAAGTCAGCGCCTTTAAATGCTTCTTTTTGGTTATATTCTACCTGTGCTTCTCCTATAAACTCTTGATTTAACTCATATCCTTCTGGGTGTGTGATTACAAAATCATATTTCATTGCATTTACCCATTCGGCAAAAGAGTTGGGAACAGCTTGTGGTAAGGCATTTGGGTGAGGAGCCCAAGTTAATACTACTTTAGGCTTCTTTACTGTTTTATACTCCTCTATTGTAATGATATCTGCAAATCCTTGCAGAGGGTGTCTTGTTGCAGACTCCATTGAGATAACAGGTTTTCCTGAGTAGTTAATGAATTGTTGAAGAATACTTTCTTGATAATCATCCTCTTTCTTTTTTAGTTGTGCAAAAGAGCGTACTGCTATTATATCACAATAGCAGCCCATTACTGGAATAGCCTCTAGTAAATGCTCTGGTTTGTCGCCATCCATAATAACACCTAGCTCTGTTTCGAGTTTCCATGCACCTTGATTGATGTCTAGTACAATAACATTCATACCTAAATTGAGTGCTGCCTTCTGGGTGCTAAGTCTTGTTCTGAGGCTAGAGTTAAAAAAAATCATTAAGAGTGTTTTGTTTTTACCTAATGATGAATATCTGTATCTGTCTTTCTTTATCTCATTAGCCTCTTTGAGTGCCTCTTTTAAATCTCCAAGGTCTTTTACTTTTAAGAATCTATTCATTTCTGTATCATTTATAGGTTCTAAAGGTAGGAAAAACAATTATAATTATACAGTAATAGGTTGATTAAATAGCTAAAGTTGTATCTTTATGTATTTTAGCTGCATAATAAAAAGATAGTATGCTATTTAAATAATGAGATTTTGGAGGGAGTAAAGAGTTATTCTATAGAAAGAGGGACGAAATAGGGAGGGAAGGGCTTTAGGGATAGATTAATTTGATCCAAGATTAACAAATTGTTAAATGATTAGAGTGGGCTTAGCTCTTACAAGAATAGGTGGTTAATTGGGGCTTATATAACAAACCCTATATTTCTTTGCTGAGTGAGAAGCGAGTATAAATGTTTGCGATTTGAGTAAGGGGAGTAAAAGCTGACTTTTTCTTCAGATTCACTAAAATGGATGCTTGACTTTAACAGTACACAATTTTTCGGTATGATCCATGATTCTCTATCTTTATATTGAGATGATGGATTCTAATGAAAAAGCCGATAAAGTTAACTTTATCGGCTTTAAGAGTGCGGATGAAGGGACTCGAACCCCCACGACTCTCGTCACTAGATCCTAAGTCTAGCGCGGCTACCA
>JASLCM010000053.1 GCA_030151845.1 Bacteroides sp. | reverse complement strand
TCAGTGCCGAGGGTAAAAATGTACCATGCACTGTTATCGAAGCAGGTCCTTGTGTTGTTACTCAAGTAAAGACTATTGACAATGACGGATATGAGTCTGTTCAGCTTGGTTTCTTAGACCAAAAAGACAAACATACATCTAAACCATTGCAAGGTCACTTTAAAAGAGCAGGGGTAACACCAAAGAGACACTTGGCCGAGTTCAAAGAGTTTGAAGGTGAATTAAACCTAGGTGATACTGTTTCTGTTGATTTGTTCGCAGATACTGTGTACGTAGATGTTGTAGGTACCTCAAAAGGTAAAGGTTTCCAAGGTGTTGTGAAAAGACACGGTTTTGGTGGTGTTGGTGAGTCTACTCACGGACAACATAACAGAGCAAGGAAGCCAGGAGCTATCGGTGCTTGTTCATACCCAGCAAAAGTGTTCAAAGGAATGCGAATGGGTGGACAAATGGGTGGAGATAGAGTAACTGTTCAGAATCTCCAAGTATTAAAGGTAATCGCGGAACACAATCTTTTACTTGTTAAAGGATCTATCCCAGGTTGCAAAGGTTCAATCGTATTAATTGAGAAATAATGGAAGTTAACGTATATAATATTAAAGGTGAGGACACTGGAAGAAAGGTTACGTTAAATGAATCTATCTTCGGAATTGAGCCGAACGACCACGCTATTTATTTAGATGTGAAACAGTTCATGGCTAATAAGCGTCAGGGTACTCATAAAACAAAAGGAAGAAGTGAAGTTCAAGGTTCAGGAAAGAAACTAGGGCGTCAAAAAGGTAGTGGTGCTGCTCGTAGAGGTGACGTTAAGTCTCCATTGCTAGTGGGTGGTGGCCGTGCTTTTGGTCCACAACCTAGAGATTACTACTTCAAACTAAACAAGAAAGTTAAGAATTTAGCTAGAAAATCTGCTCTTTCTTACAAAGCAAAGGACAACGCAATTATTGTTGTTGAAGATTTCAGCTTAGACACACCAAAGACAAAAGAGTTTGTTGCAATCATGAACAATCTTAAAGTATCTGATAAAAAGCTACTTATGATTTTGTCAGAAGCAAATAAAAACGTATATTTGTCGGCTCGCAATATTGAAAATGCTAATGTTCAGACTTTGTCTGGATTAAATACTTATGTAGTATTGGAAGCAGGTGTGTTGTTGGTTACAGAGAGTTCTCTTTCTGCAATCAATAATGCTTTATAATTTAAAACAGAAAGCTAGAAAATGGGAATAATAATTAAACCACTCGTTACAGAGAAGATGACAATGATGACCGACGATATGAATCGTTTCGGTTTTATCGTTCGTCCAGAGGCTAACAAGCTAGAGATTAAAAAAGAAGTTGAAAGCCTTTACAATGTGACTGTTCTAGATGTAAACACCATAAGATACTCAGGTAAGAATAAGAGTCGTTATACCAAAACTGGTATAATCAATGGAAGAACAAGTGCTTATAAAAAAGCCATCGTTACATTGAAAGAAGGAGATACTATTGATTTTTATAGCAATATTTAATTAAAATGGCTGTACGTAAATTAAAACCCACAACACCGGGGCAAAGACATAAAATTATTGGTACTTTTGAAAATATAACTGCGCAAGTACCAGAGAAATCTCTTGTTTTCCGTAAGAAAACATCTGGTGGTCGTAACAACAAAGGTCGCATGACAATGCGTTACCTAGGTGGTGGCCACAAGAAGTTGATCAGAATTGTAGACTTCAAGAGAAATAAGGATGGTGTTCCAGCAGTTGTGAAGACAATTGAGTACGATCCAAATAGATCTGCTCGCATTGCTTTACTTTATTATGTAGACGGAGAGAAAAGATATATCATTGCGCCTGACGGTTTAGAAGTTGGTGCAACAGTTATGTCTGGTAAAGAGGCGTTGCCTGAGATTGGTAATGCTTTACCTCTTTCAAACATTCCTGTAGGTACTGTAATTCATAATATTGAATTAAGACCAGGACAAGGAGCTGTTCTTGCAAGATCGGCAGGTAATTATGCACAGCTAACCTCTAGAGAGGGTAAGTATAGTGTGATTAAATTGCCTTCTGGTGAGGTTAGACAGATCTTAAGCTCATGTAAAGCTACAGTTGGTAGTGTTGGTAACTCAGATCATGCTTTGGAGAGATCGGGTAAAGCAGGACGTTCAAGATGGATGGGGCGTAGACCACGTACTCGTGGTGTAGCGATGAACCCAGTGGATCACCCAATGGGTGGTGGTGAAGGACGTGCTTCTGGAGGACACCCAAGATCTCGTAAGGGATTATATGCTAAGGGACTTATTACAAGAGCTCCTAAGAAGCATTCATCTAAGTATATTATTGAAAGAAGAACAAAGTAATCTGATTAATTGAATAAACTATGAGTCGTTCATTAAAAAAAGGTCCATACATCAATGTGAAGCTTGAAAACAAAGTTCTTGCTATGAATGAATCAGGCAAGAAGAGCGTGATTAAAACTTGGGCCAGAGCTTCAATGATATCACCTGACTTTGTCGGGCATACTATTGCGGTTCACAATGGAAATAAATTTATCCCTGTTTACGTAACTGAGAATATGGTAGGTCACAAGTTGGGCGAATTCGCTGCAACTCGTACTTTCAAAGGCCACTCAGGAAACAGAAAAATCTAAATAGGGTCTTATCGTACGAAATAATAAAGTAAATTAAATAATGGGAGCAAGAAAAAATATATCGGCTGAAAAGAGAAAAGAAGCCCAAAAGACTATGTATTTTGCCAAGTTGCAAAATGTTCCTACTTCTCCTCGTAAAATGCGCTATGTTGCAGATATGATACGTGGTATGGAGGTGAATAAAGCACTTGGTGTTTTACGCTTTTCATCAAAAGAAGCCGCTGCGAGACTTGAAAAACTTCTTCGTTCTGCGATAGCTAACTGGGAAGTTAAGAATGATCGTAAGGCAGAAGCTGGTGAACTTTACGTATCTAAAGTGTTTGTTGATGGTGGTTCTATGTTAAAGAGACTAAGACCAGCACCACAGGGGAGAGGATATAGAATTCGTAAGCGTTCGAATCACGTAACGCTTTTCGTTGATTCTATCAATAATAACCAAGAACAAAATTAAGATAGATGGGACAAAAAGTTAATCCAATAAGTAATCGATTAGGTATAATTCGTGGTTGGGACTCTAACTGGTACGGCGGAAAAGACTATACTGACAATTTATTAGAAGATAATAAAATTCGTAAGTATTTAAGTGCAAGACTTGCCAAAGCTAGTGTCTCTAGAGTTATCATAGAACGTACACTTAAACTTGTTACTATCACAATCTGCACATCTCGTCCTGGTATTATTATTGGTAAAGGTGGTCAAGAAGTTGATAAGTTGAAAGAAGAGTTGAAATCCTTAACTAACAAAGATATTCAAATAAATATTTTTGAAGTTAAGAGACCAGAACTTGATGCTGTAATTGTTGCTAACAATATAGCACGTCAAGTAGAGGGAAAGATATCTTATAGAAGAGCCATTAAAATGGCTATTGCCAACACCATGAGAATGGGAGCAGAAGGTATCAAAGTTCAGATTTCAGGACGTTTAAACGGAGCAGAAATGGCTCGTTCTGAAATGTATAAAGAAGGTCGTACGCCTTTGCATACTTTTAGAGCTGATATTGACTACTGTCATGCAGAAGCTTTAACAAAAGTAGGTTTAATTGGTATTAAAGTTTGGATTTGTCGTGGTGAGGTATATGGTAAGAAAGATCTATCTCCAAACTTTACTCAAACTAAAGATAACCGCGGAGGAAGAAACTTCAAAAGAAGAAAAAATAATCGCTAATCGAATTTGAATTTTAGGAAACTATGTTACAACCGAAAAAGACAAAATTCAGAAGACAACAAAAGGGGCGAATGAAAGGTAATGCCCAAAGAGGCAACCAACTTGCTTTTGGTTCTTTTGGAATTAAAGCTTTGCAAAGTAAGTGGATTACTGGTAGGCAAATAGAAGCAGCACGTATTGCTGTTACAAGATATATGCAACGTCAAGGACAAATCTGGATTAGAATATTCCCAGACAAACCTATTACAAAGAAACCTGCAGAGGTTCGTATGGGTAAGGGTAAAGGTTCACCAGAGGGTTTTGTTGCCCCTATCACACCAGGTAGAATAATCATTGAAGTTGAAGGAGTGCCATATGCAGTAGCTAAAGAAGCTTTGCGCTTAGCTGCTCAAAAGTTACCTGTTACAACAAAATTTGTTGTAAGACGTGACTATGATGGTCAAAATTAAATTGCGTAAGTTATGAATATTGCAGAAATTAAAGAGATGTCTACTACTGATCTAGTAGAGAGAATTGCAGCAGAGGAGGTAAGCTTAAGCCAAATGATTATGAATCATTCAATTTCTCCTTTAGAAAATCCTGCACAGATCAAACAACTACGCCGTACAATTGCGCGTATGAAAACAGATCTACGCCAAAGAGAACTAACTAATAAATGATAGGCTTGATGGAAGCAAGAAATTTAAGAAAAGAAAGAACAGGTGTTGTAGTAAGCAATAGAATGGAGAAGTCTATCACTGTTGCTGCTAAATTTAAAGAAAAACACCCTATGTATGGAAAATTCGTTAGTAAAACGAAGAAGTACTATGCTCATGACGAAAAGAACGAATGCAATATAGGTGATACAGTTCGCATTATGGAAACTCGTCCTTTGAGTAAAACTAAGAGATGGAGATTAGTAGAAATAATAGAAAGAGCTAAGTAATTATGATACAAGTAGAATCTAGACTCGCAGTATGTGATAATAGCGGAGCGCGTGAGGTTATGTGTCTTCGCGTTCTAGGTGGAACAGGCCGTCGCTATGCTTCTGTTGGGGATGTTATAGTTGTTTCTGTTAAGAGCGTAATCCCTTCGAGTGAAATAAAAAAAGGTGCAGTTTCTAAAGCACTTATAGTTCGTACCAAAAAAGAGATTCGTCGTGCTGATGGATCTTACATACGTTTTGATGACAATGCTTGCGTATTATTAAATAGTGCAGGTGAGATAAGGGGAAGTCGTATTTTTGGTCCTGTAGCTAGAGAACTTCGTGCTAAGAACATGAAAGTAGTCTCTCTTGCACCTGAAGTACTTTAATTTGAAAAGACTTAAGTAATGAGTAAACTACATATTAAAAAAGGCGATACAGTTATTGTTAATACCGGAAAGGATAAGAATAGAACTGGTCGTGTACTAAAAGTTTTAGTTAAAGAGCAGCGTGCTATAGTAGAAGGATTGAATCTTGTGAAGAAAAGCACTAAGCCAAGTGCAGAGAATCCACAAGGTGGTATTGTTGAAGTAGAAGCATCTATTCACGTTTCAAACTTGAATTTGATTGACCCTAAAACAAACAAAGCTACACGCATTGGTCGAAAAGTAGGTTCAGATGGAACCTTAGTTCGTTATTCAAAAAAATCAGGGGAGGAGATTAAGTAATGAGTAATACTGCAAGCCTTAAAAATGAGTACAGAGAGAGGATAGTTCCTGCTCTTATGTCAAAGTTTGAATATTCAACTGTAATGCAAGTACCTGAATTAAAAAAGATTGTTATCAATCAAGGTCTTGGAATAGCAGTTGCAGATAAAAAAGTAATTGAAACAGCTATCAATGAGCTAACTGCAATCACTGGCCAGAAGGCTGTGGCTACAGTTTCTCGTAAAGATATCTCAAACTTTAAGTTACGTAAAAAAATGCCTATTGGTGTTATGGTAACTTTACGTAGAGAGAGAATGTACGAATTTCTTGAAAAGTTAATTCGTGTTGCTCTTCCACGTATCCGTGACTTTAAAGGTATCAATAGTAAGTTTGATGGTAGAGGAAACTATACTTTAGGTATAGAGGAGCAAATCATCTTCCCTGAAATAAATATTGATAGTGTAAGTAAAATTCTAGGAATGAATATTACCTTTGTAACATCTGCACCAACAGATGAAGAAGGACATGCTCTACTTAAAGAATTTGGCTTACCATTTAAAGAAGGAAAATAATAAAGGATATATATTATGGCAAAAGAATCTATGAAAGCTCGTGAAGTAAAACGAGCAAAATTAGTAGCCAAATACGCACAAAAAAGAGCTGATTTGATTAAAGCTGGTGACTATGAAGGGTTGCAAGCTTTACCAAAGAATGCATCTCCAGTTCGTTTGCACAATCGCTGTAAAATAACTGGTCGTCCAAAAGGATATATGCGTCAATTTGGTATATCAAGAATTCAATTCCGTGAGATGGCATCAAACGGTTTAATACCAGGTGTTAAAAAGGCAAGCTGGTAGTTTATTTAAATATTGTCAGGATATTCCTGATTAATTTAATTATTATATTATGACAGATCCAATAGCAGATTATTTGACGAGGCTAAGGAATGGAATTATTGCAAAACACAGAGTTGTTGAAATTCCAGCTTCAAACTTAAAAAAAGAGATGACTAAAATTCTCTTTGAAAAAGGGTATATTTTAAACTACCAGTTTCTTGACGATACAGCTCAGGGAACGATTAAGGTAGCTTTAAAGTATGATCCAGTAAACAAGGTTAATGCTATCAAGAAACTTCAAAGGATATCTAAGCCAGGTTTGAGAAAATACACTGGTTATAAAGATATGCCTCGTGTTATTAATGGGTTAGGTATTGCAATAGTATCTACTTCCAAGGGAGTTATGACTGATAAAGAGGCTTCACAACTAAAAGTTGGTGGTGAAGTATTATGTTACGTGTATTAATAGGAGGAGAATAGAATGTCAAGAATTGGAAAATTACCCATTAGTATTCCTTCAGGCGTAACTGTTACCGTAGATGAAAACAAGGTAACTGTTAAAGGGCCGAAAGGGGAGTTGATTCAACTTGTAGATCCATCTATTAAAGTTGAAGTAAAAGATGGTGAAGTTCTTTTCACCAGAGCAAATGAAGAAAAGCAAGTACGTGCATACCATGGTTTGTACCGTGCTTTAGTTAATAATATGGTAGTTGGTGTTTCTGAAGGATACAAAGCTACTCTAGAACTTGTTGGTGTTGGTTTCCGTGCTTCTAATCAAGGAAACCTATTAGACTTATCTTTAGGATTTACTCACAATATCTTAGTGCAATTGCCAGATGAGATGAAAGTAGAGACTAAATCTGAAAGAAATAAGAACCCACTAATTATGCTTGAGTCATGCGATAAGCATCTATTGGGGCTAGTTTGTGCTAAGATACGTTCTTTCCGTAAGCCTGAACCATATAAGGGTAAAGGTGTTAAATTTGTTGGCGAATATATTCGCAGAAAATCTGGTAAAACTGCTGCTGCTAAGTAACATTAGCGCACATAAATTAAGAATGATATGACAACAAAAATAGAAAGACGAACAAAAATAAAATTCAGAGTACGTAATAAAATCTCTGGAACAGCAGAATGTCCAAGAATGAGTGTGTTTAGAAGTAACAAGCAAATCTATGTACAATTAGTAGATGATTTGACAGGAAATACACTTGCTGCTGCATCTTCTTTAGGATTGACTGAAAAGGTGACGAAAAAAGAACAAGCACAGAAGGTTGGCGAACTTATCGCTAAGAAGGCTGCTGAAGCCGGAATTACCTCTGTTGTTTTTGACCGTAATGGTTACTTGTTCCATGGTAGAGTTAAGGAAGTTGCTGATGCGGCTAGAAAAGGAGGACTTAAATTTTAATTATTATGGCTGTAAACAATAGAGTTAAAATAACTAATGACTTAGATCTTAAAGATAGATTAGTTGCAATCAATCGTGTAACCAAGGTTACTAAAGGTGGTAGAACATTTAGCTTCTCTGCCATTGTAGTTGTTGGTAATGAGGACGGTGTTGTTGGTTGGGGCTTAGGAAAAGCAGGTGAAGTAACGACTGCAATTGCAAAAGGAGTTGAGTCTGCTAAGAAGAACCTAATCAGAGTTCCAATTTTAAAAGGTACTGTTCCTCATGCACAAGCTGCACGCTTTAGCGGTGCAGAAGTGCTAATAATGCCTGCATCTCATGGTACAGGGGTTGTTGCCGGTGGTGCAATGCGTGCAGTATTAGAGAGTGTTGGTGTTACTGACTGTCTTGCTAAGTCTAAAGGGTCTTCAAACCCTCACAACCTAGTAAAAGCAACTGTTCTGGCGCTTGAAGAAATGCGTGATGCAAGAATGGTAGCTCAAAACAGAGGTATAAGTATTGATAAAGTTTTTAGAGGATAAACATTAAGGAATATGTCTACTATTAAAATTAAACAAACTAAAAGTAGGATAGGAGCGCCAGCAGACCAAAAAAGAACGCTGGATGCACTAGGACTCCACAAGTTAAACCGTGTTGTGGAACATAAACGTACTCCTTCTATCCTTGGTATGATCAACAAAGTTAAACACTTAGTTACTGTTGTTGAGTAATTACATCATAGAAAAAAGTATTACACAATATGAAATTAAGTAATTTAAAACCCGCAGAAGGATCTATTAAATCCAGAAGACGCATAGGGCGCGGTACAGGTTCAGGTTTAGGACGTACTTCAACAAGAGGTCACAAAGGTGCTAAATCAAGATCTGGTTACTCAAAGAAGAATGGTTTTGAAGGTGGACAAATGCCACTTCAACGTCGTGTTCCTAAATTTGGCTTTAAGAATAGAAACAGAGTTGCTTACAAGGCGATAAACCTTGATGTTATTCAAGCACTAGCTGAACAAAAAAGTTTAGCTAAAGTAGGAGTGAATGATCTAGTGGAAGCTGGCGTAATCTCTTCTAAAGAGCTTGTAAAGATTTTAGCTAATGGAGTTTTGAGTACAAAAATAGATGTAGAAGCACATGCTTTCTCTGAAGCAGCTAAAGCAGCTATAGAAGCTCAAGGTGGTAACGCAATAAAACTCTGATTAGATGAAAAAGCTTATTGAAACATTAAAGAATATTTGGAGTATTGAGGATCTGAAAAATAGGATCCTCATTACTATCCTGTTCGTTGCAATCTATCGATTTGGGTCATTTGTAGTGTTGCCAGGCATAAATCCAGGTATGTTAGCAAAACTGCATCAGCAAACAAGTGAAGGACTATTGTCTCTTCTCAATATGTTTTCTGGTGGTGCTTTCTCTAATGCTTCAATATTTGCACTAGGGATCATGCCTTATATTTCTGCATCGATTGTAATTCAACTGCTAGGAATAGCTGTACCTTATTTTCAAAAGTTACAGCGTGAGGGTGAAAGTGGAAGAAGAAAATTGAATCAGTATACAAGATATCTTACCATAGCAATCTTGTTGGTTCAAGCACCTTCTTATCTTTTAAACTTGAAAATTCAGGCAGGTCCCTCTTTAAATCCATCACTAGACTGGACTTTGTTTATGTTTACTTCAACCATTATATTGGCTGCAGGAAGTATGTTTATATTATGGTTAGGTGAGCGTATAACAGATAAAGGTATAGGTAATGGAATATCGTTTATTATCCTTATTGGAATTATAGCTAGACTTCCACAGTCTTTTGCTCAAGAATTTAGTTCAAGAGTAGGTGACAAATCAGGAGGTTTGATAATGCTACTGTTCGAAATTGTTTTCTTACTTATTGTTATTGCTGGTGCTATAATGCTTGTACAAGGTACAAGAAAGGTTCCAGTTCAATACCCAAAACGTATGGTTGGTAACAAACAGTATGGTAGTGGAACCAGACAGTATGTACCGTTAAAGGTAAATGCTGCAGGTGTAATGCCTATTATTTTTGCGCAAGCAATTATGTTTATTCCTATTACATTAATCGGTTTTTCAAATACAGATAATGTAAGTGGCTTTACAAAGGCGTTAACAGACTATACCAGCTTTGGCTACAACTTTATGTTTGCCGTTATGATTATTTTATTTACTTACTTCTATACAGCAGTAACTGTAAATCCTGATCAAATGGCAGAAGATATGAAACGTAACAATGGTTTTATTCCGGGAGTGAAACCAGGAAAGAAAACTGCAGAATACTTAGATGTTATCATGTCTCGAATTACTCTACCAGGATCCTTTTTCCTAGCTCTCATTGCAATCTTACCCGCATTTGCTGGTATGGTTGGTGTTAAAGCGGAATTTGCTCAGTTTTTTGGTGGGACTTCTTTGTTGATTTTAGTAGGAGTTGTTCTTGATACCTTACAGCAGGTAGAGAGTCACCTATTGATGAGACATTACGATGGACTATTAAAGTCAGGTCGTATGAGAGGTAGAAGTGGAAATATCGCTGCATATTAATTATTATGATTTTTCTTAAAACTGAAGATGAGATAGAGTTAATGCGTGAAAGCAATCAGCTAGTTGGTAAAACACTAGCTGAAGTTGCTAAACACATTAAGCCTGGAGTTACTACCTTAGAGTTGGATAAGATTGCTGAAGAGTTTATTCGTGATCATGGTGCAACTCCAACATTTAAAGGTTATCCTAATCATTTGGGGCAACCTTTTCCAGGATCACTATGTACATCTGTCAATGATGTTGTTGTTCATGGAATCCCAGACAGCATAACTCTTAAAGAAGGAGATATTGTTTCTGTGGATTGTGGTACTTTCCTGAATGGGTTTTGTGGCGACTCTGCTTATACATTTGCTGTTGGTGAAGTTTCACCAGAGGTCTCTAAGCTTTTAGAGGTGACAAAACAGTCCTTGTACAAGGGAATAGAGAATGCTATTCATGGCAAAAGAATTGGAGATATTGGTTTTTCGGTTCAAGAACATGTAGAAGCTAACTCTTTTGGCGTTGTTCGAGAATTTGTAGGGCATGGTATTGGAAAAGAGATGCACGAAGACCCTCAAGTGCCAAACTACGGAAGAAAAGGGTATGGAACTCAACTGAAGGAGGGAATGTGTATAGCTATAGAACCTATGGTAACTCAGGGGGATTATAGAATTTATATGGAGAATGATGGATGGACTGTTCGGACTCGTGATGGCAAGTATGCTGCTCACTATGAGCATACAGTAGCTGTCAGAAAAGGAAAGGCAGAAATACTATCCACATTTGAATTTGTTGAAGAAGTTTTACGAAATAAGAAAAAATAATTATGGCAAAACAAGCAGCTATAGAACAAGATGGTACTATCGTAGAGGCATTATCTAATGCAATGTTTAGAGTTGAATTAGAAAATGGCCACGAAATAACAGCTCATATTTCTGGTAAGATGAGAATGCATTACATTAAAATTTTACCAGGAGATAGAGTTAAAGTAGAAATGTCTCCTTATGATCTTACTAAGGGACGAATTGTTTTTAGATATAAATAATACAGAGATATGAAAGTAAGAGCATCTTTAAAAAAACGTACGCCAGATTGCAAAATTGTAAGAAGAAAAGGCCGTTTGTATGTTATTAACAAGAAAAATCCTAAGTTCAAGCAACGTCAAGGATAATTTTGACTATTTTTGCAACAGGAAATAATTAAAAGATATATATGGCTATAAGAATAGTTGGTGTAGATTTACCCCAAAACAAACGTGGGGAAATAGCGTTGACCTATATTTATGGTATAGGACGCAGTAGTGCAGCTAAGATTTTAGATAAAGCTGGTGTAGATAAAGACTTGAAAGTAAACGAATGGTCTGATGACCAGGCAGCAAAAATTCGTGAGATTATTGGCAACGAATTTAAAGTAGAAGGTGATTTACGTTCAGAGGTACAACTAAACATCAAACGTTTGATGGATATTGGTTGTTACCGTGGTGTTCGTCACCGTCTAGGACTTCCAGTAAGAGGACAATGTACAAAAAACAATGCCCGCACTAGAAAGGGAAGAAAGAAAACTGTTGCTAATAAGAAGAAAGTTACTAAATAATAATTTTTAATATGGCAAAAAAATCAGTTGCTACTAAAAAGAGAAATGTAAAGGTTAGTGCGAATGGACAAATGTTCGTTCACTCTTCTTTCAACAATATTATTGTTTCTCTTGCCAACAGCGAAGGACAAATCATCTCTTGGTCTTCAGCTGGTAAAATGGGCTTTAGAGGTTCAAAGAAGAATACTCCTTATGCTGCACAAATGGCAGCTCAAGATTGTGCAAAAGTAGCTTACGATCTTGGATTACGTAAAGTAAAAGCATACGTCAAAGGACCAGGTAATGGTCGTGAATCGGCTATCCGTACCGTA
>JASLCM010000052.1 GCA_030151845.1 Bacteroides sp. | reverse complement strand
AGACTTTAACTTAGTGACAGTAGATGAAGTGGTGAAGTTAATGGAAGGAGATGGTTCTGGAAGAGTTGTGAGGTGATAGAAACATAAAGATTTGATACAATGGGGACAAACTGTCCCCATTATTGTTTTTATAGAATTCTCTTATTTAGCGATAGATTGGTATATTTGTGCATAACTTTTTACAAGAGGAAATATGGCTAGAATATTGGTTGTAGAAGATGAACAGCGAGTAGCCCAACTATTAAAGAGAGGATTAGAAGAGGTAGGGCATACCATTGAGGTTGCCTATGATGGAGCAATGGGATACCGATTGTTCAAGGCTCTCCCTTTCGATTTAATTATTTCAGATGTTGTTCTTCCTAAACTGGATGGCTTTGAATTTTGTCAATTGGTACGTAAAGAGCACAAAGATGTTCCTATCTTAATGCTTACAGCCTTGGGAACTACCGATGATAAGTTAGAAGGGTTTGATGCTGGTGCAGATGATTATATGGTAAAACCTTTTGATTTAAGAGAACTCGATGCGCGCATCAAGGTATTACTTAAGCGAAGAAAAAGAGAACAGACCGGTACAGCGTTAAGGGAAGTAAGCTACGCCGATTTAAAAATAGATTTACAAACGAAGACAGTATATCGTCAAGGAGAAAAGATAAAATTATCACCTAAAGAGTATAATTTACTTCTTTATATGGTACAAAATCCAGAGAGGGTTTTATCGAGAGCCGAAATCGCGGAGAAAGTATGGAACACCCATTTTGATACAGGTACAAACTTTATAGATGTATATATAAACTACCTTCGGAATAAGATAGATCGGGATTTTGACACCAAGCTAATCCATACAAAAACAGGTATGGGATTTATATTTATAAAAGAATGAAAATAGGAACACGTCTCACTATTCGCTATGCTGGAATTACAGCTATAGTCTTTTTAGTTTTAACCCTAGTCATCTTTTTTGTTTCAGAGAGTAATAGAAAGACAGCCTTTTTTCACGATTTAAAAAAAGAGGCAATAACTAAAGCAAATCTATTCTTAGATAATCGGGTAGATCCTGAGATAATGCAATCCATTTATTTAAACAATAGGGAACTTTTAGATGAAGTAGAGGTGGCGGTATATGATACTCAATTTAACCTGCTTTACCACGATGCGAAGCAGATAGACTTTGTAAAAGAGACCCCAATTATGATGGATGAGATTCTTCAGCAAGGTGAAATTCAATTTGTACAAGACAAGTACGAGGTAATAGGCTTGTTATACTCGTATAAGGGAGAAGAATATCTAATAACAGCAGCAGCCTATGATGGGTATGGATATGCAAAACAAGAATCGTTGCGAAATATGCTTATATTGCTCTACTTGTTGGGGCTTGGAATTTTAATAGGAGTAGGGTATATTCTATCACGAAGTGCGCTTGCACCAGTAACAGCCATAGTGAATGAAGTTGAGGCTATTTCTGCTTCTCGTTTAAATATGCGTGTTCCTGTTGTTGATCCCAACGATGAGCTTGGCGAACTATCTCTAACCTTTAATCAGATGCTGGATCGGTTGGAGAAATCTTTTACGGCACAGCGAATGTTTGTAAGTAATATTTCACACGAGCTGAGAACTCCGTTGGCAGCTTTAATTACTGAATTAGAACTTGCACTTTTAAAGGAGCGATCCAATAAAGAGTATAGAGAAGCAATAGATAATGCACTTCTGGACACAAAGAAGATTGTTCGCTTGTCTGAAGGAATTTTAAATTTGGCTAAAACAGATTATCTTCCTGAACAGATCAAGAAGAAAGAGGTTCGTTTAGATGAATTGTTACTAGATGCAAGAGAATTAGTCTTAAAGGCAAACCCTAATTATGTAGTAGAGCTGAACTTTGAACAACTATCCGACGATGATTCTTTAATAACCGTATTGGGTAACAGTTACCTTTTAAAAACAGCTTTTGTAAATTTGATAGAAAATAATTGCAAGTTCTCCGAGAACCATACCTCTTTTATCCAGATCGCCTTCGGAACGAAAAATGCTATAGTTAGCTTTTCAGATGAGGGGATAGGAATGTCTCCAGAAGATGTTACACATATCTTTTCTCCCTTTTACCGTGGAGGGAATAAATCGTATGCACAGGGTAATGGAATTGGAATGACACTGACCAAAAAGATTCTAGATATACATAAGGGAGAGATTGTTGTTAAATCGGCTTTAAACCATGGAACACGCTATACGGTAACAATCCCTCATATCTAATCAGTATAAATTAGTAAGTAACTCTAAACCCAGCTTTTAGATCAATATTGAACTTGTGGTCTTTCCGGATAGTCTCAAAATCTGAACCATCATCAAAGAAATAAGAAACACCTGGCTCAAAGTATAAGCTTAAATTTCTAGAAAGATTTACTTGTATACCTAATCCACCTGTTAAAGAGAATTGCATATCATTTAATGTTTTATGCTTTCCTCCTTGGCTTGCATAAACACAACGCTCTATAGCACCTCCCCCAGATAGATAGACTGAAAATAACTGTTGATTTATCAAGTTGTAGTTCAGCTTCACAGGAATTCCTAAGTAATGTAACTTTTGCTGCTCTTTTGCAGAGCTATTAGGCCAGCTTACATCAGAACGAAGATAGGTGTAAGTAATACCACTCTCAAGATAGAGCCTATTTAAAAGCTGCTTTCTAACACTTACCCCAAAGCTTATTGGCATCTTGTGGTCATAAGATGCAGTTGGCTCAGAGACATAGGCCATGCCATTCCTGAACTCCAAAGTTTGGTTCTGGGCAATTTGCTCGGTGTATTTATTACCAAGAAGGCTAACATTGTTTGCATACATAGGGCTTTGGGTTGTCTGCCCAGTACTTCCAAGTCCAGCTCCTCCGCCAGTGCCCAGCCCAATGGACCAATTCTTGTTTTTTCTCTCTTTAGTAGGAGTATAAGAACTTGCTGGACGGGAATCTCCTTCTCTCTTTTTTTGGGTGTATTTGGCTACGGCCTCTTCATATCTTCTTCTTTTTTCTGCCTCCTTATCAATGATAACATCACCATTCTCGTTTTCTACCTCACCTTTTTCTACAGGAACTTCTCTATTTAATTGATCTTTTACCTCAAGCTCCATCTCTTCTTTATGAATGGGTAATGGCTGATTAGAGATAGACTTTATAGGGTCTGCTTCTTGGATAACTTCTTTTTTCTGTTGAGCTACGAATGAATTTTTGGTGGCAGGTTTTTGGGTAGGAAGAATCTGTTCATCTACCTCTTCGCTAACTTGAGAAACAACAGGATTAACTAAAGTTTCCTGTATTGCACTGTTTGAGGTAAAATAGAAGAAACTAAATAGCCCCAAAACAAGAGCAATAGAAGCTGCAGCTCCTATCCATACAGGAGGATACATTTTACGTTTAATTGTTTTCGTGGGTAGCTCTTTTTCAAGCTTCTCCCATCCCATTGGAGGAAGAGATTCAATATGGTCATCAAATCGCTCCTCAATTTTCTTTAGCCACAATTCATCATTTCTCATCTTGATCACCTCTTATTTTTTATCCAGTCTGTTATTCTTTCGGCTAGTGAACATTTTGCTCGATACAGCTGTGAAGCCGATGATTTCTCATTTATACCTAGAAGTTTAGCAATTTCTCGATGTGTTTTCTTTTCAAATATAAATAAGTTGAAAACAGTTCTGTAACCATCGGGTAATTCTTGTATAAACTTCTGCAAAACCTTAAATGGAACTTGATCCACCTCTTCAGGAGTAGGGTCGGCTGCTAAGTCGTAGACCTCGTCCACATCAAGCATCTCACGATCTGTTTTATGCTTGCGTAGGTGCTGTAACACATTATTAACCATAACTCTCTCCATCCAGGCTCGTAAAGAGCCCTCACCTCGCCATGTAAATTTATCGAACGAACTAAAAATGGTAATAAATCCGTCGTGTAATAAATCCTGAGCTGTCTCTCTGTTTTGCGTATAACGCATACAAATGGCATATAACCGACCACCAAACTGCTCATATAGCATTTTACGGGCTCGGTTATCACCTTGTTTGCACAAGTTGACCAGCTCATTTTCTTCCATTCCAGTTAATTCTTTATGTATAAATACAAACTATTGTTGAATACTGCGTGGAGTAATCGTTAAAAATAAATATTTGCATCTATTAACATTTTTGTTTGCAGTATTTCCTTTAATAGTGTATTTACCAATTAGAACAATAAAAGCAAAGACATAAATTCAAACTTAAAAAAATAAGTATGAAACGTAGCATTTATATAGGACTATTTTTATCTGTGATTATTATCCTTTTTTCTTCCTGTTTAGATAGTGATGATAGTCGGGCTCAGTATGTAGGTATATGTACGGTGCATCAGTTGGGAGAGAGTGACCATTACTTCACATTAGATGATGGAGTAAGTTTATACCCTCAAAATCAAGGGGATTTACTGAGCTTTGAGCTAAAGGATAGAGAGAGAGTGATTCTAAACTTCGACTATGTCGATTCTAAAGTAGATGGATATGATCACAGTATAAAAGTAGCCTATATTGAAAAAATTCTGACCAAGGATATTATTACTATAACTCCAGAAATGGAAGATAGTATCGGTAATGATCAGATCAATATAACCTCCTATCGACTAACAAAAGAGTATTTAACTTTAGAATATCAGTATTTTGGTCAGAAGTACTCGGGTGTAGCACATATGCTTAATCTTGTTGTTCCTCAACAGGGGCTAGATGGGGAGCAATCCGAATTTGTTGAGGTAGAATTTAGGCACAATGCACATGGTGATATAAGTATCGATAAGTTTGAAGGGATTGTATCTTTTAAAGTAGATAATATCATTGATGAGCTGTTGGATAAAAAAGTGGTTCGAATAAAGACAAATACTCTTTTTGAGGGTGAAAAATACATTGAGGTACCACTTGTAAATAAGGATTAGTTTAATCTTCATAACCCTATTTGAGCGCAAAAGGGTGTTTCTAGTTTTAATTCATAAGTTTGCTTAAGGGTTTAAGTAGTGATACTTGAACCCTTATTTTTTTATTTAGTTTGATGTAGAGTTTTAAGCTTACTCTATTCATACATTTTTATCCGAATACTCTAATAATTAGGATAGTTTTGAGTAGATTTACTACACAAACTTTATTTTATAGCATAGAGAGCTGTTCTTAAATAAGGAATGAAGTGTTTTTCTCGTTAAAAAAGAATGCCATGAAATCGATCAAAGAGTTATATAGAATAGGATTAGGCCCGTCGAGTAGCCATACAATGGGACCTCGTAAAGCTGCAGAAATGTTTATAGAGAGACATCCAGAAGCGAAATCTTTTGTAGTTACGCTATATGGGAGTTTAGCTGCAACAGGAAAAGGGCATATGACAGATGTCGCTATTATTGATGTGTTGGAGCCTGTAGGAGAAGTTCTTATTGAGTGGAAACCTAAAACTTTTCTCTCTTTCCACCCCAATGGTATGACTTTTAAAGCTTACGATAAAGATAAAAAACTCTTAGAAGAGTGGACTGTATATAGTGTGGGGGGTGGTGCTTTGGCCGAAGAGGGAGCCTCAATAGAAAAGGAGACTAAGGAAGTTTATGGAATGAGTAGCATGACCGAAATATTACGGTGGTGTGAGCATACAGGGCGTACCTACTGGGAATATGTTCAAGAGTGTGAAGACAGCGATATATGGGATTACCTAGAAGAAGTATGGAAAACGATGAAGGAGTCAGTAGTAAGAGGACTTGACCAAGAGGGAGTTCTTCCAGGTCCATTAAACTTACGAAGAAAAGCAGTAACCTACTTTATTAGAGCTTCGGACTATAAGCAATCGTTGCGGTCTCGTGGTTTGGTTTTTGCTTATGCATTGGCAGTTAGTGAGGAGAATGCTTCAGGTGGTGTAATTGTAACAGCGCCTACTTGTGGATCCTGTGGTGTAGTACCAGCAGTACTCTATCACTTAGCAACAAGTAGAGAATTTAGTGATAAACGAATGTTACGGGCATTGGCCACTGCAGGTTTAATAGGTAATATTGTAAAACACAATGCCTCTATCTCAGGAGCAGAGGTGGGGTGTCAAGGAGAAATTGGAGTAGCTTGCGCCATGGCTTCAGGTGCTGCGAACCAACTGTTTGGGGGAAGTCCTGCACAAATTGAGTATGCAGCAGAAATGGGGCT
>JASLCM010000019.1 GCA_030151845.1 Bacteroides sp. | reverse complement strand
CATCAATACGATATTTCTCAAGCATTAGTACTTCATAAAGAAGAGGGTTAAGGTATACATCTAATGGATAAATGTCACCTTGTTAAGTTTGTAAGGAGAAAGAGATGAATCTAAGAAGTATCTTTTCTTGTTAGTAAGTAACTTTAGCTTTGCAGTGAAAACCTTTAGGTTCTCTGGTGCTAAGTTCTTGAGAGAGTAGTGAAAACCCTTGAGAGAATTTTATAGGCTATGAGCTAAGGAACTCCTTAGCTCATACTTACTTTTTATAGATCTAAAATAGATAGTCCTAAACTAGTGCCTACATATAGTTTTTTATCTTTTACAACAAGTGTTTGAACACGATTCTCTAGGAGGTTGCTATTTTCCATGGTGTAGGTTTTCCACTTTTTACCATCGAATTTAGTTAAACCTTTATTTGTGCCAATCCAAAGATTATTTTTATGGTCTTCTACAAGTGTTAGAATCGTATTTGATGGAAGTCCAGAGTTTGCAAATGAATAAGTCTTCTCTATGCCATTTGTAGTTACGAGAGCTAAACCTCCACATGTTCCTACCCATACTTTGTTCTTTTTGGCTGGACAAAGTGCATAAATATCATTGTTGGGTAGTTGACTGTTATCACGTGTGAAATTTATCCATTTATTGCCATCGAAACATGAAAGTCCTCTATATGTTCCCACCCATAGATTGTTGTTTTTATCAACAGTTAAAGAGAGTATTGTTTTATCTAGAAGTTCAGAGTTTTTGTTATCAATGTTATGCCATTTTTCTCCATCGAACATTGTTAATCCTTTGTTCCATGTTGCAAACCAAGTTCTCCCAGACTGATCAGTAAGAATAGCATTTGCACTGTTGGATTGTGCGGTTGCTTCTGCCGACTTTTCCCATTGATCGTTATTAAGCTTTAAAACTCCTCCGTTTAATCTTCCTGCCCACACTTCACCAGTAGGGGTTATATGAAGATCACGAATAAACATATTGTCTTGCCCAATGGTTTTCCAAGTATCATTCTCTTTTTTATAGATTCCATAAGAGGTTCCCACCCACAGTTGTTCTTGCTCGTCGAACGATATTGCAACTATATCATTTTTAGGAGAGACCTCTTGTGTTATTGTATTATTGGTAAACTGAGCAAATAAAGCTGTAGTTAAAAGTAGTAATAGCTGTGTGAAAAATATTTTTTTTGTCATTGTTCTATGATTTAAAATCTTTTTTGGTTTTTAAGCCAGTTCGTATAATCTGTATATAGTTTTTCAGACCTAGCTGTTCCAGCAGCAGCTGATGAACCAGGTTTACTCATTAATCCCGTATACTGGTAGATGAGAATGTTTTCAACAAAAGGAGAAATATCCTCAAGCTGAGTAAGGATGCGGTCGAAATCGGCCGATAACAATGCACTTCTGTATACGTCTTCCTCAAACTCGAAAACCTCCATATCTGCCCATAGCCTAGATCTTCCTGCTTTATTGTGAACCTTATAAAGTGCCTCAAAATACTTTCCTGCTGTTCCTGCTTTTGTTTTCTTAACACCAACTTCATCTTGATAGGCCATAATATCTACATCAAGGCGCTCAAGCTGGCGAACATAGTGGTCGTCACAACGAATAGAACGCGTACCGTAGGGAGCAATGAGTGTTTGTTTATCTTTAAGTAAGGTGCGTGCAACCTCACTACAGCGGTTTACATATTTGATTGTAGACTCATCAATAGTTCCGTACAAACCAGACTCGTTGGGGAAATACCAACCAAAAAAGCTCTTGTGATGCCCATACTTCTCGGCGACCTCCTCCATTCCTTTTTCTCTAAGTTTAGCAATATCTTTATCATGCATCATTTTACTAACTTGTCTAAAATCAGACCAGAAGTCGTTGCTAATAAAGAATTTGAGTCCAAATTCATCCGCGGCAGAAAGTACTACCTCTAAAGGATCTTGGCAAACATAATCATATCTTGGCTGTAGCTCTGAAGGGTAGAAGGTCTTTCCATTATCGGCAACAGAGAGAAGAACGAGATATTCCATCCCTGTATCGCTAATGTCTTTAACCAATTGTCTCCATTGGTTATCTGTGAAGTTAGCTAATGTAGGATTCCAATAGACACCTTCAACATCAGAGTGGTGTTTGAATTCAAACCAAGAGCCCATAATAGGTTTTATATTTGGATTACGTTGGTAATTAAAAGCCTCAAGTGATTTAGGCATAAAAAAGGCGGCTGTGGAGAGTCCGCAAGTGCGTAAAAAATTTCTTCTATTCATTATTATTTAACTAAAGATTATACGGATAGGCAAAGATATTAAAACTTGTTAGGATTCATAGCGAATATACCTATAGCTGTAAAGATATCGTTTTCTATTTATAAAAAATAATAATAATCATTTGTGTTGAAATTAGTGGTTTTCGTTGAACATAATTATGGATAGACTTGTTTTATAAATAGCTATTAATCAATTGGTAGGAGTTGGTAGGAGGATTGTACTTAGTCTGTATAGAGCTATCTGTTAGGGTTAGAATGTTAAATAAAACCATGAAAGATTCTTTTTATATGAGCTGGACTATGAACTATTGGTGGCTGGTTTTCTTGTTAGTTTGTCTGTGTTTTTGCTTGGCTTTAGGAGTTAATTGGTGCCGATAATAACCCTATTGTCTTTATTTTTATTCTTTATTGCAGGCTTGCTTATTGCTGGTATTGCTGATGTTATTTATGCAATATCCTCAAGAAAATATTTAGGTTATTGGGAATCCGTGCTGTTTTGAGGAGTTATAGGAAGATTTTTTCTTCCTTACTGCGAGCTTTATTTAGCATTATTCTCTTTTTTGCTTGCACTTGTATGGTACAGATCGAATAGACTACTCTTTTAATTAAGAGAGATAAAAAGCGATAAAAAATAGAATTGAAATATTTACTAAAAATAAAAAGTGAGTTATGATAAATTTAAAGCCCTGGAAAGGATTAATTAACCTCTTAATAGGTATCGTAGCTTTATTTTCAAGTTGTGGTTCTATTAAGGGTTAGAAGATTTTCAAAAGAGTTGATCAATTCTTTTTTATGAAATAGTATTGATTTTGTTTGTGATGCTTATAATTTTAGTAAATTGTAAAAATAGCTTAAAATAAGCTGTTTTTAATGTTAATCTAATTTATAAGTATTATGAAAGTATTTCAATTATTTTGGTGGATACTTCCACTAAGTCTATTGTTCACAGCATGTAGTAGTGACGATGATGATGAAAATCTTCCACTAGACACCCATGCAGTAACAGCAGTCTCTGCAGCGTATGCAGAAACATCCATTAACCAAGACAAGAAAACAATAGATGTTGTTTTTGGTAAAGAGGTAGATCTATCAAAAGTAAAACTTACCGTAGAGTTGGCAAAAGGCGCTAGCCTTAAGAGCCCCAAAGATTTAATCTTTAATTTTCTTGAGAAGAAAAGTCAGGACTTAATTGTTACCTATTTAGGAAAAGACATTACCTACAAAGTGTCTGCTTCAATTGTACATGCGCTAACAGGAGTTGAGTATGCAAAGGTGGGTGATGTAAAAGCAGAAGTTCTTTTTGATCAAGCAACTAGTAAAATTAACTTAACTTTTTTAGAGGAGGTCGATTTAACCAAGGTTGAATTCAAATTAAACCTTGCAGAAGGTGCTTCATTGCTCGTTCCAAATAAAAATCCAGGAGTTATGGATGTTTCAAAGGGAGCAACCATTAAAGTCAAAACTGCTGGAGATAACGAGGTTACTTATGCTGTTACAGCTAGTCTCCTTCAACCAATAAAGAAGGTGGAGTATGCTAAAGTTGGAAAGAGTGAAGGAGAAGTAACATTAGATCCTGCCCAGAAACGCATCTCTATTCTTTTTAAAGAAGAGGTAGATCTTAAAAAGGTTGAATTAAAGCTAGTATTAGAAGATAAGGTAGAGGTAAAATCAAATCCTATTGTTATCGACTTAACAAAAGAGTCTACACTCAATTTAACTCTTGGAAAAGCAGCAGTAGCCTATAAAGTAGTTGCAAAAATAGAGGTTCCTGAAGAGGAGGCTCCTAAAGGTTGGGAAATTGCTAAGGATTATGCAACTCCTGCCCATACTAAATTATACAAAACAACTAAGTTTGGTGGCGCTGAGAAAGTATTAGCATATATAGCTAAAGTAGACGCTTCTAAGGCTAAGTTTAACATCTTTGCCGATAAGGCCAAAAAAACGGTTCCTAAGTTTTATGAGGAGAACAAAGAGAAGTATTTTGCAGTTCTCAATGGAACTACCAGTGCTTTTGTTTATAAAGATGGTGAAAAGGTAAATGGAAGTCCTAGCACCCTAGCTTTAGGTGTAACTGCTGATGGTAAGATTCTTTATGGACAGGCTGCCGAAGAAGGGGGTAAGCTTGTTATAGATGGTAAAGAGGCTACAGCTGGTTTTGGATTACAAACACTTCTTGTTAAAGAGGGCAAACCAGTAGGTGGATTGGGAGATAAACCAGCAGCTCGTTCAGCAGTGGGTATGGATAAGGATGGAAATGTTTATCTTTTAGTTGTAAGTGCTTTTGCAGAAGAGAGCAGCGGGGTAAGTGAACAAGGTTTAGCTGATGTATTGGTAAAAGAGTTTAATTGTGTGAATGCTGCCATTACAGAAGGTGGAAGTGGTAGTTGTTTTCACGTAGATGGAAAACCTACAATAACATCAACCAAAGGGGTGAATAACTTCAAGGACACATTCTCTGCTTTCGCTATTGCGAAATAGCAGAATAAATTAATAAATAAAAGTAGAAGGCTCGTTTCTGGATGTTACGGGCCTTTTATTTTTATATATTGTGAGGTGTAAAACGAGTAAGGTATGTTCAAATAATAACAGAGGATGGGTGAGTTTTGAGTAATAAAAGGGAAAGGAAAAGGAAAGGATAGATACCCATTTGCGGGCTTTCTAGTCCTTTTTTTATAATTCAAACATTTAGTATTGCTGGAAAAGGCCTTGTAAGTAGTTGAAATGTAGCCTTTTGTAAAAGTGGAGAGTATCGGACTCGAACCGATCACCTCAACACTGCCAGTGTATTACTAAATGCACACCTTACCCTTTGGTTATTAAATAGTTATCTTCCACTAAAATAGTGAAAGGTAAAGGATTGGGAAAATTAGTTACGTACTAAAAGTAGTATTTCATATTCATAAGTCAATTGTTTATCCTCCATATTTTATTCTGTAATGATTTAAAAAAGATTATGTTTGTAGAAAACTATTACACAATAAATACAATGCAAGAAAAACCTCGCTTT
>JASLCM010000018.1 GCA_030151845.1 Bacteroides sp. | reverse complement strand
TGACTTTTGATAAATTTGTATGTAGCCAATACCTGAAATCTTTTGGATTCACTTTTGCAGAGTCTATCCTTGTAAGAGAGGGTGATAAAATAACAGCCCGTGATATTGAAGAGAAAATAGGCTTCCCCTGTTTTATAAAGCCTAATTATAGTGGATCTAGTTTTGGAGTTACACGTGTTGATTCTTCATCTCAAGTAGATGCTGCTATAGAAAAAGCAAAGAAAGAGGGAGGAAGTGTGTTGATAGAATCCTTTATTGATGGAACAGAAGTGACTTGTGGTTGTTATAAGGTAAGAGGAGAGATTACTCCTTTACCAATAACAGAGGTTGTTACCATGAATGATTTTTTTGATTATGATGCGAAATATAACGGTGAGGTAGAGGAAATAACTCCAGCCCGCATTTCGAATGAACTTACGGAAAGAGTTCAAAAAATAACAACTGCTATTTATAATATTTTGGGATGTTCTGGTATTATTCGTGCAGATTATATCATTACTAAAGAAAATGTTATAACTTTGTTAGAGGTGAATACAACACCTGGGATGACAAAGACAAGTTTTATACCTCAACAAGTTGCAGCGGCAGGTATTCAGATGAAAGACCTTCTAACTGCAATTATTGAGGAACAATTTCAATAGTTTTTGCTTATGAAAACGACAGAGTTTGACGATATACGTCCTTATTATGATGAGGAATTGCCAGTAATCTTTGAAGAATTGATTGCTGATCCGGCATTTGAGAGTGCTGCGACAATGGTTGTTCCTAATGTTCCGTTTGAGGTTCTTGCAGAGAAACTTAGAGCTTGCAAAACGAAACTTGACTTCCAAATTACTTTTGGCTATGGGATAATGAAAAAAATCGTAGCCGATTTTACCGATGGTCTAACCTTCGGTTATGATGGCTTGAAGAAAGATGGAGCTTATACTTACATCTCTAATCATCGTGATATTATCTTAGATGCTGGCTTCCTTTCTGCATTACTTGTTGAGGAGGGAATGGATACCGTAGAAATTGCAATAGGGGATAATCTGCTTATCTATCCATGGATTAAGAAGCTTGTGCGCATCAATAAATCTTTTATTGTTCAGCGAGCATTAACGATGAGGCAGATGTTAGAATCTTCGCATCGCATGTCAAGGTATATGCACTTCACTATCAATGAGAAAAAACAGTCAATCTGGATAGCTCAACGTGAAGGTAGGGCCAAAGACTCCAATGACCGTACGCAAGATAGTGTTTTAAAAATGCTTGCTATGGGTGGGGAAGGACCTATAACAGAGCGACTCAAAGAGATGAACATTGTTCCTCTTGCTCTTTCATACGAGTATGACCCTTGTGACTATTTAAAAGCAAAAGAGTTTCAACTCAAAAGAGATGTAGCTGACTATCAGAAAACAACTCAAGATGATTTAAAGAGTATGGAGGTGGGGATGTTTGGATATAAGGGTAGAGTTCACTTTCATGCATCCAAGTGTATAAACGATGAATTGAGTAATTTTGATGGATCCTTATGTAAGTCAGAACTGTTTGGTTGCTTATCTCAGTTAATAGATAAACATATTCATGCAAACTATCGCTTGTTTCCTGGTAATTATGTTGCTTATGACTTGCTGAAAAAAAGTACAGAGATGGATGCTCACTACAGTCAAGAAGAAAAAGCTACTTTTGAGAAATACATAGCTGGGCAACTTGAAAAGATCGATTTAGAAAACAGAGATGAAGAGTTCTTAAAAGAGAAGATGCTTTTGATGTATGCTAATCCATTAATTAATTACCTAGAGGCTACAAAATGAGCTGTAGAGTTCCCATAATAGTTATTATGCTAGTCATGGGAATGACTTTTCTTTCTTGTAATAAAGGAGAAGGGGATGTTTTCCCTTCTTTATTGCAGGAGTATGTGTTGCTCTCTTTTGGCGAAACAGGGAAGCCCGACTTACTGCAAAATGATAAGCAGAAAAGTTATGTCGTAAAAGAGAATAAATCGTCTGTACTTCCTTATCCTATCTTGGGTAGCTTACGAGTAATTGCAAACTATGAATTAGTAGATGAGAACAGTGTTAGACTGTATAGTTGGACCCCTGTGCTTGTTTTAACACCACAAAATCCAGCTTCTATCCCAGAGGAGGTTGGAAATACTCCATTGCATCTGTTAAGTGGTTGGTTGGCCAATGGTTTTATAAATCTAAACTTGTCTATAAAGGCTCAAAATAAAATGCATGAACTTGCTTGTGTAGAAGTTGGATTCCAAACTACACCAACAAGAAATATAATAGAGCTTGTTATTCTTCACGATAAAGTTGGTGATTTAGAGGCTTACCACAAACGACTTTATGTTTCAATCCCTATTCAGCACTATCTCGAAGCAGGTAAAGAGTCTGTTTTTGTTCTAAAAACCTTGAATTATGATGGCTATGTAGAGGAAAACTATTTTATTAAGCCTGCTAATCTCTCTTTTTAAATCTTAATTTAATAGTTCTCTGCTCTAAAACATCCTTCAAACTTATTTTTTTTTGAAAAAAAATACCTATATTTGCATGCAATAAAATTCTAAAAGCATAATCCTATGTCATTTATTGCAGACAAAATCGTAATGGACGGATTAACATTCAATGATGTATTGTTAGTTCCATCTTACTCCGAAGTTCTTCCAAAATCAGTAGAGTTAAAAACTAAGTTTTCAAGAAATATCGACTTGAATATACCTTTTATAACCGCAGCTATGGATACGGTTACTGAGGCTAAAATGGCTATTGCTATAGCTCGTGAGGGAGGGATTGGAGTGATTCACAAGAATATGTCTATCCAAGACCAAGCAAAACAAGTTGCCATAGTGAAGCGTGCAGAGAATGGTATGATTTATGACCCTATCTGTATGAAGCAAGGTTCTAAGGTAAAAGATGCTTTAGACTTAATGGCCGAATATCATATTGGTGGAATCCCTGTGGTGGACGATGAGAAGTTCCTAGTTGGTATTGTTACTAATCGGGACTTGAGGTTTGAACAGGATATGGAGAAAAGTGTGGATGAGGTGATGACCAAAGAAGGGCTAGTTACAACAACTCAATATACCGATCTTGAAGATGCTGCAAGAATTTTACAAGAGCATAAAATAGAAAAGCTACCTGTAGTAGACAAACAAGGTAAGCTAATTGGGCTGATAACTTACAAGGATATAACTAAAGCAAAAGATAAGCCAATGGCTTGTAAAGATAGCAAAGGGCGTTTACGTGTTGCTGCTGGTGTTGGTGTTACTGAAGACACCTTTGCTAGGATGCAGGCTTTAGTCGACTCAGATGTAGACGCTTTAGTTATCGATACGGCTCATGGTCATTCGAAAGGAGTTATTGATACGCTAAAAAAAGCAAAAGAGCTATTCCCCCATGTGGATATAGTAGTTGGAAATATAGCAACGGGTGAAGCTGCGAAAGCTTTAGCTGATGCTGGTGCTGATGCTGTAAAGGTTGGTATTGGACCAGGGTCTATCTGTACGACTCGTATTGTAGCTGGTGTTGGTGTACCTCAATTATCGGCTATTTATGATGTAGCAAAGGCTTTAAAAGGAACTGGGGTACCTCTAATTGCCGATGGAGGGTTGAGGTATTCTGGAGACATAGTAAAAGCTTTGGCTGCAGGTGGATATGCTGTAATGATAGGTTCTTTGGTTGCTGGTACAGAGGAGAGTCCAGGTGAGACTATTATATTTAGTGGACGTAAGTTTAAATCCTACCGTGGTATGGGGTCTTTAGAGGCGATGGAAAATGGATCTAAAGATCGTTACTTCCAAGGAGGAGAAATGGATGTGAAGAAATTGGTGCCAGAGGGGATTGCTGCTCGTGTTCCTTATAAGGGTACTTTGTTTGAGGTTGTTTATCAGCTAGTAGGCGGACTGAGAGCAGGTATGGGATACTGTGGTGCTGGGACTATAGAGAAATTGCATGATGCTAAGTTTACCCGAATCACTCCAGCTGGAGTGATAGAGAGTCATCCTCATGGAGTAACAATTACAAGTGAAGCTCCTAATTATAGTCGTCCAGAATAAAAACAATTTATATATTTATAAGGTGAAGCAATTGCTTCACCTTAATTATTTATAGCAGTGAAAAAAAGACTCTATTTTTTTTTGTTGAGCCTTTTGTGCTTAACTAGCTCTAGTTACGCAACAAAGGATAATGATACTCCTTTACTAATTATAGGAGACTCTGTTTATTATGCTACCGACTATTTTGATTGGAAGCAGAAGAGTTGGGGGAGCGAACAAAAAACAGCATACGACTTTATTCGTAACAAAATAAAGTTGAACAGAGCCTTAGAGATGGGTTTTTCAGATAGGGCGGAGTATAAAAGTGAATTAGAAAATCACTATCTCCTTTGTGCGAAAAAAGTTTTGATAGAAGAGTCTTCTAATGAGCTTCTAGATGAAGCAGACTTTACTTACCGACAAATATTTAGACCTTTGTCACAAGAGGCATCAAATAGAGAGGTTTTTCAAGAGTCCTCTCTTTTGGAAGAGTTATTACATAAGATTTCAGCTGGCTCGTCCTCTTTTAAACAGTTGCAAAAAGAGCACTCTAAAGATACATGTGTGCATCGTGTTTCTCACGAAGAGGTATTAGAAGAGCTCGAGGTAGCCTTAAATCGTATGGAAGAGGGTGAGGTTAGTGGTGTTATTGAGTCTCCAGAAGGATTACATTTAGTTTTACTTTGTAAAAAAGGGGAGGTGTCCTCAAAAAGAGATCTTCTACAGAGAACAACTAGTCGGCTAGAGCAGGAGTTTCAGTTAAACTTAGATAGCTTGATGAGTGAGTTGGAAATCGACTCTGAAGGGTTAAAGAGAGCTCTTCGTACAACGGATGTCAATCAAGTTTTATGTACAAAAGTTTCATTAGATTATAGTTATGACAACCTAATGAAACTCAACCCTGCGCTTAAAGAAGAGTTTAGAGTACTTGAAGAGAACCTTTTGATTGCTCTTTACGAGAAAGAACTTCTCTTAAAGGGAGGAGAGAATCCAAAGGAGTTAGAAGAGTTTTTCCTTAAAAATCAAAAGAGATACAAATGGAAGCCGGCCCGCCTACTGGGTGGAATAGTCTATGTTCCTACTAAAAAGGAGGCTAAAAGGGTTCGTAAGCTACTTCTTAAAAATCAGGTGTTAGATAAAAGACAGGTGGAAAATATTCTTAAAGAGCATTACCCTGCTGCGCAAGTAGAGACTACAGGTCTTTTAAGCCCCGCGAAGTATGCGCTTATTGAAAGAACTAGGTATGGAAAACGTGTTGTCCCTGTAGCCGATAAGTATGCTGTTGTGTTTGGGGATAAGGTAAAACGTCCCATACATTATGAGGATGTTTTAGAAGATCTACTTATTGATTATCACTACTCTTTAGATATGGAATGGTTGAAGGATGTTCGACAAAAAACACGATTAATAATTAACGAGAAGGTTTTAAAATCCGTTAATAATGAAGCTCATAATTAATTAATACGTTATCTTCGTAGATTGAAGATAAGGCAAACTTGAACTATGAGCAGATTTTTACCTTTTATTTTATTTCTATTTCTATTCTCTTGTAAAGGGGAATATGATCATAAAGGAAAAACACCACTTGTGCAGATAGGTGATAACTTTCTGTACAAAGAGGATCTTGGTTCATCACTTCCTTTGGACATCTCCTCGGATGATAGTTTGCTTTTTGTAGAGCACTATATTCAAAGTTGGGCAGAGGATATTCTTTTGTATGAAAAAGCCCAAAAGAACATCCCAACAACGGTTGATGTTGAGGAGTTAGTAGAAAATTATCGAAAATCTCTCATTATACACACCTATCAACAAGAACTTATTAAACAAAAGTTAGAGGCAGAAATCTCCGAAAACGAGATGCTTGCTTACTATGAGAAAAATCAGGAACTGTTTCGTTTAGATCGCCCTATGATTAAAGGGTTATTTATAAAAGTTCCTCAAAGTGCCCCTCAGATTCGTGAGGTTCGCAAATGGTATAAAGATACAGCTCAAGTTGCAGTAGAGCGTTTAGAGAAATATAGTTTGCAAAATGCAGTGATTTATGAGTATTTTTATGATAAATGGATAAATGTGTCAGACATACTCTCACTTTTACCTAAAGAGTATCAGCAAACTGGAGATTTGTTATTAGATAAAAGGAATATAGAGTTGAAAGACTCTACATTTTTTTATTTTTGTAATTTAGTAGATCGAAAAAAAGTAGGTGATATAGAGCCTTTTGAGTCTGCTAAGAATAAAATTAAAGATTTGTTGATTAATTTGCATCAGGTTGAGTTTATTCAAGAGATAAAGAAAGACCTATACAAACATGCAGTAAATAGTAATCGAATTAAGTATAAATATTAAAATTAGATAATGAATCAGTTAGTTAACTTTAGATTGAAGATTCTTTTGGCATTTACCCTATGCCTATCCTTGCCATCTTTTGCACAGGACAATGTTATTGATGAGGTTGTTTGGGTAGTGGGAGATGAGGCCATTTTGAAGTCAGAGGTGGAAGAGTATCGAATGGCTGCATTGCAGGAAGGACGTCGTTTCGATGGGGATCCTTACTGTGTCATCCCTGAGGAGATAGCCATTCAGAAGTTATATTTACATCAAGCTGCTTTGGATAGTATTGAGGTCTCAGAAACGGAGGTGATAAGTAGAGTAGATATGATAACCAATCACTATGTACAAATGATAGGGTCTCGAGAAAAAATGGAAGAGTATTTTAATAAAACTTCTTCTGAAATTCGTGAGATGTTAAGAAAGAATGCAAGAGAGGGGTTAATTGTACAATCTATGCAACAACAGTTAGTTGGAGATATTAGTGTAACTCCAGCAGAGGTTCGTCGTTTCTTTAAGGGACTTCCACAAGATAGTATTCCCTATATACCTACACAAGTAGAGGTTCAAATCATTACACAGCAGCCGAAGATTGCTATTGAGGAGATTGATGAAGTGAAGCGTAAACTGAGAGAGTATTCTGACCGCGTGGTACAGGGGGAAACAAGTTTCTCAACATTGGCGCGTCTCTATTCTGAAGATAGAGGTAGTGCGATGAAAGGAGGAGAATTAGGTTTCATGGGTAGAGGAGAGCTCGTTCCAGAGTATGCGAATGTTGCTTTTAACTTGCAAGACCCTAATAAAGTATCGAAGATCGTGGAGTCTGAATTTGGCTATCACATTATTCAATTGATAGAGAAAAGAGGTGATCGTATCAATACTCGTCACATTCTATTAAAACCTAAGGTTCGAGAAAAAGATTTAGAGAGTGCACTCCTTCGATTAGACTCTATAGCAGACGATATTCGGAATGATAAATTTAAATTTGAAGATGCAGCTCTTATCTTATCACACGATAAGGATACAAGAAATAACTATGGACTTTTACCCAATCCAATGACCAATACTTCCAAGTTTGAGATGCAGGAACTTCCACAAGAGATAGCAAAAGTTGTCGATAAAATGGAAGTTGGAGAGTTATCGAAAGCTTTTACAATGATAACACCAAAAGATGGAAAAGAAGTTTGCGTAATTGTGAAGTTAAAGAGTAGAACAGAAGGGCATAAGGCTACAATAACGGATGATTATCAAAGTTTAAAAGAGTTAGTTATAGCCCAAAAAAGAGAAGAGAAATTAGAAAAATGGATAAGGAATAAGCAAAAACATACCTATGTGCGAATCAACGAAAACTGGAGCAACTGTGATTTTAAATATCCAGGTTGGGTAAAGGAGTAGGATGTTAGATGTATAACTTGATGCATACAAAGACTATATATATATTGCTATTGTTCTTTTTCTTCTGTTCAAGTGTTGTTAGAGGTCAGAAGAGTGATTCTCTGCGTGCAAACCCTAAAAAGACTCGTGTTGACTTACTTCATGCGGATCAAGGAGTAGCAGACAAGCATGCTCGTCCAGATGTACAAGTTTTAATAGGCTCTGTTCAATTAAAACATAATGAGATGTTTATGTACTGTGACAGTGCATTGATTTATGAGAATACAAATTCGGTAGAGGCGTTTAGTAATGTGAGAATGGAGCAAGGAGATACCTTATTCATCTATGGGGACTACTTGCATTACGATGGAATGTCTCAATTGGCAATGCTACGAGATAATGTAAAACTGGTTAATAAAAATACAACACTAACGACAGATAGTTTAAATTATGATCGTGTTTATCAGTTGGGCTATTATTTTAATGGTGGAATGCTTACTGATGAAGAAAACATTCTAACCTCTAATTGGGGAGAGTATAGTCCATCAACAAAATTAGCGGTGTTTAATCATGATGTGTTTTTAGAAAATCCACGCTTCCAATTAAATTCTGATACTTTAAAGTATAGTACAGCTACTAAGGTTGCAACTATTTTAGGTCCTTCTACAATAGTTAGTGATAAAAACCACATCTACTCGGAACGAGGAATATATAAAACAGAGGCTGATATAGGGGAATTACTGGATCGTTCAGTCTTAACGAGTGAAGGGAAAAAGCTAACAGGAGATAGTCTTTATTACGATCGACGATCTGGTTATGGTGAGGCTTTTTACAATGTAGAGATGAACGATACAGTAAATAAAAACATGTTATTGGGAAACTATACATACTACGATGAGGTTAATGAGAATGCTTATGCAACAGATAGGGCAGTGGGGGTAGATTACTCGCAAGGAGATAGTCTCTTTATCCATGCCGATACGTTAAGGTTGCGTACCCATAACTTAGGAACCGATTCCTTAATTCGTGAGATGTTGGGCTATAATAAGGTCCGATTCTATCGCACAGATATTCAAGGGGTATGTGACTCTCTTGTCTTTACAACGAAAGACTCCTGCCTAACTTTATATACAGATCCTATTCTATGGAATGAAAATCAACAGTTACTTGGAGAAGAGATTAAGATCTATATGAATGACAGTACTATAGACTGGGCACATGTTATTGGAAACGCTTTAGCTGTTGAGGAGAAAGATACTATTCATTACAATCAAATCTCAGGAAAAGAGATGTTGGCTTATTTTGAAGAGGGTGAGATGAGGCGTGTAGATATTAATGGTAATGTATTGTTAATCTATTACCCGGAAGAGAAGGATAGTACGATGTTGGGGATGAACAGTTCTGAAACCAGTAAACTCACGCTTTATTTAAAGGAGAATAAAATGGTTAAAATGATAATGGCTCCTAAATCTAATGGTATATTATACCCTATGGATCAGATACCAGAGGATAAAAGAAAGTTGCCTGCTTTTGTTTGGTTTAACTATATTCGCCCTAAAAACAAAGAAGACATCTTTATTTGGCGCGGTAAGAAAACAAACGATGCTTTACCTAAAGGTAGAAGAGAGAGTAGAATCCCTTCTAAAATAAAAGTAAACTAAAGAACTATGGGACTATTTAAAATGCGTACACCAAGGCGCTTTAATCATCAGTATATCTATGTAGATGAACGCAAAGAGAAGCTTCAAAAAATGGAGGATGATGCAAAACGTGAATTGGGAATGCTTCCTCCCAAAGAGTTAAGTAGTGAAGACCGAATTCGTGGTAAAATAGTAGATCAAACAACTCACCTTAAACGGAGGAAAGCGAGTGGAAGTCGCCGATTAAGTTTTGGCTTAGCATTGGTTTTGATTGGTATCTTAGTTTTTCTTTGGAACTTTTTATTAGGAAATATTTGAATAGTAAGAGAAAGGTTTAGTTATGAGTGATATAATACATTTACTTCCAGATTCAGTTGCAAACCAAATTGCCGCAGGAGAGGTTATACAACGCCCCTCTTCGGTGGTCAAAGAATTGATAGAGAATGCTATTGATGCTGGCGCTACCTCTGTTCAGGTTCTAATAACAGATGCTGGAAAGACTTGTATTCAAGTGATAGATAATGGAAAGGGGATGTCGCAGCGAGATGCCCGACTCTCTTTTGAGAGGCATGCTACTTCTAAGATTAATAAAGCAGACGATCTTTTTAAGCTTACCACTATGGGATTTAGAGGCGAAGCCTTAGCTTCTATAGCGGCAGTTGCTCAGGTTGAGCTAGTCTCAAGAACCAAAGATGAAGAACTTGGTTCTAAAATAATTGTAGCAGGTTCTAAAGTGGAATTGGAAGAGACGGTTACAGCTCCCGTTGGTAGCAACTTTATGGTGAAAAACCTATTCTTTAACATTCCAGCTAGAAGGAAATTTTTAAAGACAAATGCAACAGAACTTAGTCATATCTTAAATGAATTTCAGCGTTTAGCTCTAGTAAACCCAACTGTCTCTTTTCGTTTATTCAGTGATGATACCGAATTATTCAATTTACCTGCAGTACCTCTTCGTCAACGGGTCATCTCTATTTTTGGGAAAAAAATGAATCAAAATCTGTTGGAAATAGAGGTTGACACCAGTTTAATTAAAGTAGAAGGGTATATTACTAAGGCAGACTCATCGAGGAAAAGGGGTGCACATCAATTCTTTTTTGTTAATGGAAGATATATGAGACACCCTTACTTTCATAAGGCAGTGATGGATGCTTATGAAGAGCTTATTCCCGAAGGAAATCAAATTTCCTATTTTGTATACCTTACAGTTGATCCAGCTAATATTGATGTCAATATTCACCCAACTAAGACGGAAATTAAGTTTGAAAATGAGCAAGGTATTTGGCAAATTATAGCAGCTGGAGTAAAAGAATCCTTAGGCCGATTCAATGAAGTTCCTTCAATAGATTTTGATACTACCGATATGCCTGAAATCCCTTCGTTTGAAACCAGTGAACCTGTTTTTACACCTACAGTTGAGGTAGATTCGACCTTTAACCCATTTAAGCCTGCCTCAACCTCTTCATATCAAAGAAAACCTGTGGAGTGGGATAAATTATATGGAGGACTGGAAAAGGCTAGTAAGATTAATTCAAACCTAGATACAGAGTCCATATTCATAGAGAGTAAATCATCTTTAGCTAATGAAGATGCACTAGAGTTTGGTCTTAATGAAGAGGTTCCCTATGAAAAAGGAAGGCAACTGTTACAGTTTAAAGGACATTATATTTTAAGTCCTGTTAAATCAGGATTGATGTTTATTGATCAACACCGTGCTCATGTACGTGTCTTATATGATAAATACCTGCAGCAAATTAAACAGAAAAGTGGAGTATCTCAACGTGTTTTATTCCCAGAGTTAATTCAGCTTCCCCAGTCTGAAGCTCTAGTTTTAGAAACCCTTCAAGCCGACTTTTTAGCCGTTGGTTTCGATTTATCTTCATTAGGAGGTGGAAGTTACTCAATCAATGGAATCCCTTCTGGGATAGAAGGGATAAACCCTGTAGAGCTTGTTCGTAAAATGCTACATACTGCGATGGAGAAAGGTAGCGATGTGAAGGAAGAGGTACAGTCTATACTTGCCCTAACTTTAGCTAGGTCTTCTGCTATTGTACAGGGGCAGATTCTTTCACTTGATGAGATGGTAATGCTTGTAGACTCTCTGTTTGCATGTGAACTGCCCAATTATACGCCTGATGGACTTCCTGTCTTAGCAACAATTTTAGATTCAGAAATAGAACGTAAGTTTTAGATATAAAAAAGAGCAATCTGCAGATTGCTCTTTTTTTATATCAGTTAAAATAGAAGTTAGTCTTCGTTTAAGTTGAAGCGTTTAAATGCTACAACAGTTAGACCTTTACTCTGTTTGTCTAAGAACTTACCAATTGTTAACTTAGGATCTTTCACATATTCTTGTTCAAGAAGACATACTTCTTTATAGAATTTGTTAATACGACCTTCTGCTATTCTTTCAATAAGGTTCTCAGGTTTGCCTTCTTGACGTGCTTTGTCGGCAGCAATTTGTTTTTCTTGCTCAAGAACATCAGCAGGAACAGATTCTGGGTTGATTGCGATTGGATTCATTGCAGCAATTTGCATAGCAACTTCATGACCAACCTCTTCCTCTACAACTTGATTAAATGCAACAATAGCACCTAATTTATTACCTGCATGGATGTAAGTTGCAACACTTTCACCCTCAACAACAGAGTAACCATCAAGTTCCATTTTCTCACCAGTGATACCACTACGCTCAACTACAGCATCAGCAACTGTAACATCTCCAAGTTGAAGTTTATTTACAGCATCTAGATCAGCAGCATTATTGCTTGTAGCTAGGTTAAGGATATCTTCTGTTAATTTGATGAAATCTTCATTTTTAGCAACGAAGTCAGTCTCGCATTTTAGAGCAAGCATAGTTGCTTTTTTTCCTTCATTCTTTGCTAAAACGCAACCTTCTGAAGCATCGCGATCAGAACGTTTAGCAGCAACTGCTTGTCCTTTTTTACGAATGATTTCCATTGCTTGGTCGAAATCACCATTCGCTTCAGTTAATGCATTTTTACAATCCATCATGCCAGCCCCAGTCATTTTACGTAGGTGGCTAATATCAGCCATAGAAACAGCCATAGTATTATGTTTTATGAATTAATAATTCTAAAATATAAAGAAAGAAGGTGTTAAAACATCAGTCCAGTAAGTTCTCAATCCTACAAAGAGTAATGTATTAACACCTTCCTATAAGATTAAATGTTACTCTTCATCCTCTTTGATGAATGCAGCAGCTTTAGCAGCGTTCAACGCATCTTTGTCTGCTTTATCTAGTCTAGCTTTAGTAACTTTTCTTTTTCCTTTGCTTGGAGCAGCTTCACCAGCAGCTTCCATATCTACTTTTTCAGCTTTTCTTTCCTCAAGTCCCTCTTTAATTGCTTGACAGCAAACATCTACAATAAGGTCGATAGATTTAGTAGCGTCATCATTTGCAGGGATAACAAAGTCGATATTTTTAGGATTTGAGTTAGTATCTACAATAGCAAATACAGGTATACCTAAACGTTTTGCTTCACGTACTGCAATCTCTTCTTTCATTACGTCAATAACGAAAAGAGCAGAAGGTAGACGAGTTAAGTCTGCAATAGAACCTAAGTTCTTTTCAAGCTTAGCACGTTGACGTGAAATTTGAAGAACCTCTCTTTTAGATAAGTTAGAAAAAGTACCATCTTTAGTAAGCTTGTCAATAGTAGTCATCTTCTTAACAGCTTTACGGATGGTTGGGAAGTTGGTAAGCATACCACCTGGCCAACGTTCAATAACGTATGGCATATTTACAGCAGAAGCCTTATCGGCAACGATTTGTTTTGCTTGTTTTTTAGTAGCAACAAAAAGGATTTTTTTCCCTGATTTTGCAATTTGTTTTAGGGCTTCAGCAGCTTCATCAATTTTTGCAACTGTTTTATGAAGGTCAATGATATGAATACCATTGCGTTCCATAAAAATATATGGAGCCATAGCTGGATTCCACTTTCTCTTAAGGTGTCCGAAGTGACAACCAGCTTCTAATAATGAGTCGAAATTTGTTCTTGACATTTTTTCTTTTTTAATCGTTTACTTTCTTTTTTTGTTTGGTCAAACCAACTGCTAGGTAGTCTGTGATAGAGTCCTAGTAGTTTAGATACTAAACGTAATAGCATCCAACGTACATACAAGCAAAATTTAACGTTTGCTGAATTGGAATTTCTTCCTTGCTTTTGGTTGTCCTGGTTTTTTACGTTCAACAGAACGTGGATCACGTGTCATGAATCCTTCAGCACGTAAGGCTGCTTTATCTTCTGGGTTAATCTTAACTAGTGCGCGTGCGATAGCAAGGCGAAGAGCTTGAGATTGTCCAGTAAAACCACCACCGTTAAGGTTTACCTTGATGTCGTACTTTTCTGTAGCTTCAAGCTTTTCTAGAGGTTGCTTAACCACAAATTGAAGAATTCCTGAAGGGAAGTACTCCTCTAAAGGCTTTTTATTAATAGTGATTTTTCCGCTACCTTCTGTTAAGAAAACACGAGCAATTGCACGTTTACGTCTGCCTAATGCATTTATTACTTCCATTATATCTTATTTAAGTGCGTTTATATCGATTGATTTTGGGCTTTGAGCTTCATGTTTATGCTCACTACCAGCATAGATGTAAAGGTTGTTTAGTAGCTTTGCTCCTAGTTTGTTTTTAGGAAGCATCCCTTTTACTACTTTTCTTAACAACTTATCATCACCATCAGGCTTTGCTTGTAAAGCTGCTGGAGAAATTTCTCTCTGACCACCTGGATGACCAGTATAAGAAATATATTTCTTATCTGTCCATTTTTGGCCAGTCATTCTAACTTTATCTGCGTTGATGATAATAACGTTATCACCACAATCAACATGAGGAGTAAAGTTCGTTTTATACTTACCTCTTAATAGTTTAGCAACTTTAGAGCCTAGACGTCCAATTACTTGATCTGTAGCGTCTACAACAACCCATTCTTTATTAACAGTTGCTTTGTTTGCAGAAATGGTCTTATAACTTAAAGTATCCACTCTTTTAATTTTTTAAATGTTACTACTAAAATAACTCATGACGAACTACACCCCGGACAAAGGGTAACTCGCTATGAATAAATAATTTATCTAATCCTAGATAATAATCGGCTTGCAAAATTACGATTTTTCTTTTTAAATATCAAGTCTATTGACTGTTAATTAGATCATTATTTCGTTGAGTCTCAAACCTCTCTAGCTTTTTAATTCTCTCAAACCCTGTTGTCTGGCCTCTTATATAATAAAATAGCTGTTTGGAGCGATAAAGCAACCAAACAGCTATACTTATTTAATTTAATCTTTTTTTAGAAATTAGCATTATGTGGTGTTCGTGGGAAAGGTATAACATCTCTAATGTTAGACATTCCAGTAACAAAGAGGAGTAGTCTCTCAAACCCTAAACCAAAACCAGCGTGTGGACATGTACCATACTTTCTTGTATCCAGATACCACCACATATCTTTTAGTGGAATATTGAGTTCCTCGATTCTCTGTTTAAGAACCTCATAGCTTGCTTCACGTTCTGAACCACCTATAATCTCACCAATCTTTGGAAAGAGGACATCCATAGCTCTAACTGTTTTACCATCTTCATTTTGCTTCATGTAGAAAGCTTTTATCTCTTTGGGGTAATCGGTTAGAATAACCGGACGTTTAAAGTGGTTCTCTACAAGATATCTCTCATGCTCAGAGGCTAGGTCAACTCCCCAATACACTGGATATTCAAACTTGTGACCGTCGGCCACAGCTTTTTCCAAAATTTCAATTCCATCTGTATAGGTTAGTCTCTTAAACTCTTTTCCTACAACATTTTCAAGTCTGGCTACTAGTTCCTTATCAAAGTGTTGGGCAAGAAAATTGATATCGTCTAAGCAATTGTCTAATGCCCACTGTACACAATACTTGATAAACTCTTCTGCTAGGTCCATGTTATCAAAAATATCATAGAAAGCCACTTCAGGTTCGATCATCCAGAACTCCGCTAAGTGTCGAGGAGTATTTGAGTTTTCGGCTCTAAACGTAGGACCAAAAGTGTAAATTGCACCTAGTGCTGTTGCTGCTAGTTCACCCTCAAGTTGCCCAGAGACAGTTAAACTCACGTGTTGACCAAAAAAATCTTTACTGTAATCAACCTTTCCTTCTTCTGTTTTAGGTGCATTTCCTAGATCTAGAGTGGTAACTTGGAACATTTGTCCAGCTCCCTCTGCATCGGAACCAGTAATAAGAGGAGTGTGGAAGTAGTAGAAGCCCCTTTCATGAAAGAATTTATGAATAGCTATTGCCATGTTGTGTCTTATTCTGAATACGGCTCCAAAAGTGTTGGTGCGAGGACGTAAATGTGCAATTTCTCTAAGAAACTCCATAGAGTGTCCCTTTTTCTGTAGTGGATAAGTTGTATCACATCCACCTAGAATTTCAATAGCATCTGCTTGAATCTCCGCATTTTGTCCAGCTCCCATAGACTCGGTTAGTTCCCCAACTACACTGATACAAGCACCAGTGGTTATCTGTTTTAAAACCTCTTCATCAAACTTAGCTAGATCGACAACGATTTGAAGATTTTTTATTGTAGAACCATCATTTAAGGCAATAAAATTAACTTTTTTACTACCTCTGCGAGTACGGACCCATCCTTTTGCGTTGACTTTATGCCCGAACTTTTCGCTTTTTAATAAGTCCACAATTTTTGTTCTACGAATCTGTTCCATGTCTTTATTCTTTATCTATTTCTTGTAAAATTATAATCAAATTATTATTCAAACGAGCTCATTTTGAGGAAGCCAACTTCTCTTTCTGTTAAGTATCTCCATTGGCCACGTCTTAGCCCTTTTTTAGTGAGCCCGGCAAAGAGGACTCTATCAAGTCGGAGGACCTTGTAATCAAGAGCTTCAAAAATACGTCGTACAATTCTATTTCTTCCAGAGTGAATCTCTATGCCTACCTGATTTTTCTTGTCTTCGTCTATATAATTTAAACCATCGGCAGCAATCATACCATCTTCGAGTTCTATGCCACCTGCAATGCGCTCCATGTCATATTTAGTAACATTTCTATCAGTTACCACATGGTAAATTTTCTTTTTCTCATACTTCGGATGAGTAAGTTTAGAGGCCAGCTCTCCATCATTGGTGAGAAGAAGTACCCCAGTAGTATTTCTATCTAGCCTTCCTACAGGATATATCCTTTCATCACAGGCATCTTTTACCAAGTCCATTACAGTAAGTCTCTCTTGAGGATCATCTACAGTAGTAACGCAATCTTTTGGTTTGTTTAGTAAAATGTAAACCTTTTTCTCAAGATTTATAGACTTCCCATTAAATTTGATATCATCTGTTCTTAAAACCTTAGTTCCAAGCTCAGTAACGAGCTCTCCGTTAACCATAACAGCCCCATTTAAGATGTGCTCATCGGCTTCTCTTCGTGAGCATATTCCAGCATTAGCTAAGAATTTATTGAGACGGATAGGTTTTTTAGGGTCTACAAATTGTTGGGTATACGCTATCTGTTTTTTTCTACTGTACTTATCGTTAGGGTTATATTCGTTGTCTCTCTTTACAGGCTTATCAAAGTCGGAGTTTTCTCTATCGTAAGAGCGGTATGGTTTATTGTATCTCTTCTCTCTTGGTTTTTTAAATTCTCCTCGATTATATACCCGTTCTCCTCGTTGCCTAAAGCCTCTATCTCCCTCTTCCTTTTTTGAAGAGTCTTTTCTTACCCGCGGGCGTTCATACCTGTCTTCCCGACGGTAAGATCTTTTTCCATCATAGTTAGGTTTTCTATCCCCAATCTCTTCTTGATTGGCAAAATTTCTCTTTTTAAGAGTTTTTTTAGGCCTGTTTTCCTTTTCTGTATTCATCTTTTTTACTGTTTTGACCTCACGGCCATTTTTGTTCTAGATCTTAAAATCCTGTATAGTTGTGTGGGGTGATATTTTTAAGTTCCTCCTTTAATTCAGGTGAAATAGCGAGTTGATCAATAAAGTCACTGATTGAGGATTGGGTTACTTGTTGGTTGGTTCTTGTTAGTTCTTTTAAAGCTTCGTAAGGGTTTGGATATCCCTCTCTTCTAAGAATAGTTTGAATAGCCTCTGCCACAACACTCCAGCAGTTATCTAGGTCTTTAAATATAGCTTCTTTGTTTAGTAAAAGTTTGTTTAGTCCTTTTATCAAACTTTTAAATGCTATGATACTGTGTCCCATTGGAACCCCTACATTTCTCAATACAGTAGAGTCGGTTAAGTCTCTTTGAAGTCTTGATATGGGTAGCTTGTTTGCCAAGTGTGTATATAAAGCATTAGCTATACCTAGATTTCCCTCAGCATTTTCAAAATCGATAGGATTTACTTTGTGAGGCATAGCGCTAGAGCCAACCTCTCCCGCCTTTATTTTCTGTTTAAAATACTCCATTGAGATATATTGCCAAAAGTCTCTAGCCAGATCAATAAGAATTGTGTTAATCCTATCTAAACCATTGAAAAGAGCAGCAATGTGATCATAGTTGGAAATCTGAGTGGTAAATTGTTCGCGTTTAATTCCAAGCTTGTTTTCCAAGAAGTTGTTTCCAAAAACTCTCCAGTCTACTTCTGGATATGCAACTTTATGTGCATTAAAATTGCCTGTTGCACCACCAAACTTCCCACTAATAGGTGTGCTTTTAATGAGGGCCACCTGTTCTTCTAGGCGATACGCAAAGACTTCAATCTCTTTACCAAGCTTTGTGGGAGAAGCTGGCTGCCCATGTGTTTTGGCAAGCATAGGAATCTCTGCCCAGTTTGTTGCATATGTTTTTAATAGATCTATAACCTCTTGTAATGTTGGCATATAAACCTCGTTGAGAGCCTCTTTTATTGAAAGTGGCACTGAGGTGTTGTTGATATCTTGTGAAGTTAGGCCAAAATGGATAAACTCTTTAAAGTCCTCCAATCCACCAATCTGATCAAATTTTTCTTTAATAAAATACTCTACAGCTTTAACATCATGATTCGTAACACCCTCAATCTCTTTGATTCGCTTGGCATTATCCAATGTAAAGTTTAAATAGATTTGTTTAATCTTAGCTTGAGTAGGCGCATCAATGTTTTTGAGTTGAGGTATTCCGAGCTCTATTAACGCTAAAAAATATTCAATCTCTACTTGCACCCTGTACTTAATCAGTGCAAATTCTGAGAAATAAGTTGCTAAAGCATCAGTTTTAGTTCTATACCTTCCATCAATAGGAGATATTGCAGTAAGTAGATTCAGTTCCATAGTTCTGTACAATGTTTTAGAAAAGCAAAATTAGCTTTTTTTCTTGACTTAAGAGATATAACTTATTAGAAACTTTATAAGTAGGAGGTCTCTTTGCTTTTAACTTTTGGCTCATTAATTGTATAGCTTGGGTTAGCAACTTGCTTTGATTGCCTTTATAATAGCAGAGGAAAATCCCTGATGATCCAACTCATTAACCCCTTTAATGGTGACCCCTCCAGGGGTAGTGACCTTATCAATCTCTAAGGCTGGAGAGTTAGCAGGGTTAAGTAACACCTCTGCTGCTCCCTTTACAGTCTGCGCAATCATAAATTGAGCCTCGGCTGGTCTTAACCCCAACTCTACAGCAGCCTGCATAGATGCCTGAATGTATTTAAAAGCATACGCTATACCGCAAGAGGCTATAGCCGTACCAGCAGCGAGCAATTCTTCGGATATGATGATTGCTCTTCCTAAGTAGTTAAAAAGGCGAATTATTGTTTTCTCTTGTTCTTTGGAAGCCAATGAAGAAGATATTAAAGTCATACTTTCTTGTTGTGCTATGGCTGTATTTGGTATGATACGAAAAAGAGGAACCTCTGGACCAATATACTTACTTAAAGAAGCAAATTCTACTCCGGCAGCTACAGAAGCTACAATTTGGTCGGATTTGACCTTAAGAGCAGATAAAACACTCTTTATCAACCAGGGTTTTACTGCAAGAATGATAATATCAGCCTCGAGGATAGCCTCTTGGTTATCCGTAGTAGTCTCAATAAGAGGAAAATCTTTTTGTAAAGCATCCAGCTTATGTCTGCTAGGGTTTGAAACCATTAGAGAAATCTCTTCTTGTTCTACCTGAGCTAAGCCTCTAGCAATAGCTCCCCCCATGTTTCCTGCTCCAATAATTGCTATTCTCATAATTATAATATCTTTTAGATATCTAAAGATAGTATTTCTCTATCAAAGAGATAGTATCTAATCCTAAATTCTGTTATCTTCGGATAAAAAATAGAGCCTATGCATATTCTAATCTCTTGTGCCAAAACAATGGCCAACAAAGTCAAACCACTTTCAAATGGAGTAGTTACTAAGTTTACAACGCCAAAATACTTAGAAGAAGCTTCAAAAATAGCACTTTATATGAGTCAGCTTACAGTAGATGAATTGGAGACTCTTCTGAGTGTGAATAATAAAATAGCTGTTCAAAACTTTAAGCGTTATCAGATCTTTCATGATCAAACAAATTCTATTTTCCCTGCAATTTCAGCTTATACAGGAGCTGTATTTAAACGAATAGCACCAGAAGACTTAAGTATAGAGGAGTTGTTATACGCTCAAAGAGTATTGCATATAACCTCTTTCTGTTATGGTTTGTTACGTCCGTTAGATTGTATTAAACCGTATCGATTAGAAGGAAGTGTGCAACTGCCTCATCTTTGTGAAGGCAATCTGTTTGAGTTTTGGAGAGATAAACTCACTGCTGACTTTGTGAATGAGGTAAAAGAGACTGGCGGGCAATTATGCTACTTAGCCAGTGAAGAGATGAAGAGGCTCTTTGAATGGAAGAGAGTAGAGAATGAGTTGAAGGTGGTTACACCCGAGTTTAAGGTCCTTAAGAATGGACGTTGGAAAACAATTGTAATATACACAAAGATGTGTAGGGGAGAGATGGCTCGTTTTATAGTTCAGAATAAAATAACACATATAGAAGAGTTAAAAACCTTCCAGTGGGAAGGATTTGTTTATAATGAATCATTGTCTACAGCTAGTAATTTAGTTTTTACATCAGGACAAATGTTATGAAAACAGAATTTGAAAAGTTAAGAGCTAGGGAGCTTACAGACACATCAGATAAAGAGTTAAGGGAACGACTCATTTCTGCCAAACGTAAGCAAACTCTATTTAATCAAAGCTACTTTGGTTCCAATAATTATCGAGAATTGTTGGAAGAATTACTTCCCAATATACCAGCTAGTAGCATTGTAAGTCCACCTTTTTATTGCGACTATGGAGATGGTATAATTTTAGGGGAAAATGTTTTTATTAATTCAAACTGCTCGTTTCTAGATGGAGGATTTATAACAATTGGAAAGCATACGTTGGTAGGACCCAATGTGCAAATTTATACGCCCCATCACCCTCTTGATTATCTATCAAGACGTGAAACAAAAGAGACTTCCTATCCTGTAACGATAGGTGAGGATTGTTGGATAGGAGGGGGAACTATTATTTGCCCAGGAGTAACCATTGGTGATCGTGTAGTCATTGGAGCAGGAAGTGTAGTTGTGAAGGATATAGCTTCTGATAGTGTAGCTGTTGGTAATCCAGCAAAAGTGGTTCGTAAAACTCAAAAAAAGGAAGCAAAATAGGGAAAAACTACTTTTTTTATAAAAAAAAGGGTAGAAAGTTTGTGAGAATAAAAATAAACTATACCTTTGCAACGCTTTTGAAACAGAAGTGTAGGGCGTTTAGCTCAGCTGGTTCAGAGCATCTGCCTTACAAGCAGAG
>JASLCM010000006.1 GCA_030151845.1 Bacteroides sp. | reverse complement strand
ACCGTTTTCGGTTCGACCAGAGTTTTCTTGCGATGCTGGCTAAGGCTAAATCTCCTTCTTTAACCTTACACTCCTCTCATGTGCTTTACGGAAAGATGAGTGAGAATGAGACTCGAAAGGAGATCATAACCAATGACCTTCTAGATATGGTTATCCTTCTACCCGAAATGATTCATCTCGATAATATGTTTGCAACCACTTTCTTATTGTTGAATCCGAAGAAAAAAGACAAAGGAGTTGTACGCATGATCGATGGTCGTTCATTTGTAACTCCTCCTGGAAAAAAAGCGAGACTGCTTACAGAGGACTTAGTCAAAGCAATTAAGAAAAAAGACAAAAACTTTTATCGCGAGGTAAAAGTGGAAGAGATTGTGGAGCAAAATTACAATTTCGACCCAGAAAGATACATCTATGAAACAGTAGAACTCCCAGAGTTTGCAGAGTCTGCTCGTCCGTTAAGTGGAGAAGATGGCTTGGTCGATATCTTGCCTCTCAGCAAAGCCAGACGAGATGATGTTTACCGCATCTCCTTAGCCCGAGCAACAGATGATCCTTTTGGAGAGCGTGAAGACCCAATTTTACTTACAAAGTTTAGAGGTCCTGTTTATGAGGTTGTTCCTAGAGATATTATTCTTTCGTTCCAAAACGAGAAGGTACTATTTGCCCATTATAAGATTGAAGGTAACATCAATGAGCCTAGCGCATTAATGCAGTTTATGAAGGTATTACGCTTGAAAGAGAAGGTTCGTATCAACCGAGAGTACCTCATGCTCATGCTTACAACAGATTATGTTTTGGCACAGATTAACCGATATAAAGTAGGATCCGATGACCGGTTTACGCTTTCGGATGCCGATTTAGCTCGAATTAAGATTCCTTATTGCGACATAAAATCACAACGTAAACTAGTAGATAAGCTTCTGGATGAGCGAGAGAAAGCAGAAAAAGAGGCTCGTAAGAGAGCCAAAGAGGAAGCCAAGAAGAAATAATAAGTTAAACAATAATTTCTCAGGAGTGAGCCAGGTGAATAAGTAGCCTGGCTCATTTTTTTAGCAAAGGGTATATAGTTAGACAGATAGATTTTTAATAAAGCTCTCTAGGGTACTCCATCGAAAGGAGAATCCCTCTTGCAACAAACGAGATGGCTTTACAAGCTGATTGGCCAAAATCAGCTCTTCACTCTTCGCTTTACCAAAGAGACTACGTATAAAACAGGTTGGTACATGAAATGTAAACCAACTCGACCGATACTCCTTCAAGCAGGAAACAATTGCACCCATAGTTACTGGAGTAGGAGCTACTAAGTTGTAGGTTCCTCTACAGTAATCGTTTACTAGCAAAAAATGAAGGGCCCGTAATTCATCCGTAAGAGAAATCCAAGGAAGGTAGTTTTTTCCATCGCCCAGCACTACAGCAACCCGAAATAAAAAAGGGAGAGTGAGCTGCTTCATAAAAAGAGCATCGGGAGATAGAACCACACCTGTACGAATAATAACCGTACGTACTACAGGGTGCTCCAACTCTCGAATAGGTTTCTCCCATTGCTCACAAACAGCTGCTAAAAAAGAGCCTTCTCCTTTGGGAGAGCTCTCGTCAAAAAAAGAGTCCCCCTTTGACCTTCCATAGAAACCTGTAGCAGAAGCCTGAATCCAAACCCTAGGAGGAATGATGCAGGACTCAATACTCGACTTTATGGTCTCCGCAGCCAATGTTCTGCTCAGAATGATGCGCTCGCGTTGTCGTTTGGTCCACGGTTTTAATCCGATATTCTCACCTGCCAAGTTGATTACTGCATAAGCACCCTCCAAGAGAGAGGTGATAGACTCTTTTCCACTCCAAAAACGGTATGTTACACGTGCTGAATAGGAGGTATAGCTAGCTGGGGATCGAGTAAGCACTACAACCTCAAAATCGGTTAATCGGGCCAAAAGGTGACTCCCTAAAAAACCTGTTCCACCTGTTAAAATAATTCGCTTCATAAATAACCCATCTAAAGAGTGAAAGATAGTAATATAAACTGTTATAAAACATTGCAAACGAGTTATTTATTTTCGTGTAGAATGAATAGCTTTAAAGTGCAAATAGAAAGCTTATGAAAATAGCCTACATCTCTATTTTCTCCTTTTCCTACTCCCTTTTTTAGCCTCTTGCGAAGGAGAGGAGCTCATTTTACAGTTCTGCCTAAAACCAGACTCGAAATTCGGGGAGAGCACCTCATTCAGCAAGAGAAATTCACCTATACAATTGTATGACAAAGCAACACATCCAATAGAAAAGTCCGTATCAAGGGGAGAACTTATACACAAGTTTTCAATCGACTACTCCTTAATAAAAAGGAAGAGCCTCTGGCAAAATAAAGCTTCTCCTTAAGCGACTAAGTACCTAGACCTATCCACTTTTAATTCAGACTAAAAAAAGAGTGCTCTCTTGAAACCAAGAGCCCCATCTGCTTGTTACTAAGCATGAAGGAGGAACCTATGAAAGAGAACAACTACGGACTTTGGGAGCTTTTGGGCCCTGTAAAGCGGGTAAAATATAGTTTTTACCACTTTGAAAAGGAGGATGATTACTCACTACCCACCAAGGTTTTGAGTGATATAGTAGAGTCTTGGTATAATTTTGAAGGCAAGCGGATCAAAGAGGTTTCATATGTAGACAAAAAGTACATGGATTATACGCTAACCTACACCTATCTAGATGGAGAGATAAAAGAGTACCTAGATGGAAAACTTTTTAACTGGAGCAGACGATTCAAACAAACCAAAAACAAAGCTTATTGGGTCATCTATGAGTATTTGCAGGAGGATATAAAGAAAGTAGAGGTTCTCATTGAAAAATCCAGTAATCGGAAAGATACTATCACTTACGATAAGGAGGATGCCACGCTCTACACACATACACGAGAGACATTCAGCCCCAACGGTCAGTGTCTATCTCGCAAAATTTTTAACCGAGGAAAAGTCTTACAATTCGAGGAGATCTTTACCTATAATTCCCAAGGGCTATTAATGAAGTCCATTGCTTACGATTACGGTAAGGAGAAAGAGGCTAAAACGACTCATTTTATGAAGTGGGATGATCACCAAAACTGGACCTTGGCAGAGGCTACTCTCAAGGGAGAAAGCATCAATTTTATAAAGCGAGAAATAGAATATTACCCGACCTAAAGATGGGCTTACGCTAAAAAAGAGTTCCGTAATAGCATGTTTTCTCAAAAGAGTGAAAAAAAATCTCTTTTTTTACCTACCTTTAATCCATAGAAATCAAAAAACAACATTACAAAACTATGAAAAAACAGGTATTCTTACTCTTTTTTTGCCTCTGTGCTTTATCTCTTTTTGCTCAAGATCTTCGAGTGGGTAGTTATAACATTCGCAATGACAACGCAGGCGATGTTAAACGAGGAGATGGGTGGCAAAGTCGTCGGCCAGTAATAGTCAGCTTAATAGCCTTTTACGAATTTGACATTATAGGTATGCAAGAGGTTGTGAAAGGACAATTGGACGATCTATTAACCGATATGCCTCAGTTTGACTACATCGGTGTGGGACGAGACGACGGAAAGCAGAAAGGAGAATACGTTCCCATTCTTTATCGGAAAGATAGAGTTAAGTTGATTGAGAGTGGTTTTTTCTGGTTGGGAGAAGAGACAGACAAGCCCAACAAAGGATGGGATGCCTCACTGCCTAGGGTATGTACATGGGGAATCTTTAAAGAGAAAAAAACAAAGAAGAAATTTCTTTTTCTCAACGTACACATGGATCACCAAGGTGTTCTGGCCCGACGCGAGAGTGCAAAGTTGATTCTAAGTAAGATTGAGGAGTTTAATAAAAAACTACCTGTCGTTCTAACAGGCGATTTCAATGTAGATCAAACGCACCAAAGTTACCTCATCTTGAGAGATTCTGAGAAGTTGAAAGATAGCTACGAGGCTGCAACGATTCGGTATGCTTTAAATGGAACATTTAATGCCTTTCAATCCAACCTCATGACCGAGAGTAGAATTGATCACATCTTTGTTTCTCCCTCATTCAAGGTCAAAAAGTATGGAATTCTTACCGATACCTATCGTTCACCTAAAGCGCAATCCAAAGAGCTGCAAGCAGGTGATTTTCCGAAAGAGGTCTCTTTTAAAGATTATGTAGCACGAATGCCATCCGATCACTTCCCACTATTAGTCGATCTTTATTTTTAATTCTAGCTAGTATATGAAACCAAGTAAATTATTTTTTTTAACCCTCTCTCTTCTTATCCCACTAGTTGGTTGGGGAGCTGATAAGATGAGTAAAAAGAGCATAAAGCTAACCCCTTTTAGAAGCATTCTTATCTCTCATGCTTGGGAGGTTGAGCTCATCCAGGGAAACAGTTATCAGTTAACGTTAGAGAGCAGTGAAGAGGTATTAGCACATACCGTAGCCCAGGTTTTTAGCGACCAACTCGTTATTGAGATGAAGCAAACAAACACCTTCTCGGCTTGGCTTAAAAAGAACAACCCTTTTGGTAGAGTTAAGATGAAAGCCACTCTTACCTTACCAACGTTTGATCATCTTCAACTTTCGGGTGCTGTTAAATTAAGCTCTCTCGATGAGTTTAAAATGGAGAGAGCAACCATCAACCTGTCGGGTGCAAGTACTATCGAACAATTAAAGCTCAATAACCAAGAGTTACAGTTAGAGGTTAGTGGGGCATCTACCTTTAAAGGATACGCCAAAAATAGCAAACAGATAAAGATAGAGCTTTCAGGATCGAGTCGAATTGATCTAGAAAATTTAAATGCCGAAGAGATTAAAGCCGAAGTGTCTGGTGCAAGCTCTTTAACCGTTGTGGGGGTATGCAAGGATATTCACACAAAGGTAAGTGGAGCCTCTAGTATAAAGGCAGCTTATTTAGAAGCTATAACGGGTACAGTTTCACACTCTGGAGCTTCAAATGGTTCCTATATCCTCAAAGGAGAAGCTAAGCTAACGGCAACAGGAGCAAGCACGATTCGTGTAAAGGGAGATTCAACCCATAAAATTCAAAACGTAGCTAAAGGAAGTAGCATCAAGTTTGACTAAAAATAATTTTCACCAACTTTAATCGAGCTATTTCTTAAAAGAGAGGTAGCTCGATTTTTTTATCAAGAAAAGAAATCTAGCCTTTTTGTGTTAATAAAAGCTAATCCTTTGATTGAATGCTTGGATTAGTTAAGAGAACTCTCTTTATTACTAAAACACAAAAGCTAATAACCTTGTTGGCTATGCAGTTCTCGCTACAGAGACTGTCCAATATCACGATGCATCTCATCGCATCTATAAAAACACACACGACAATTTCTATATTATTGAAGGGCGAATAGCCCATTTTAACTTAAAACAAACTTAATTATGGAGTACAAACAATTAGGAAAATCAGGATTACATCTCCCAGCACTTACCTTAGGAACAGGAACATTTGGAGGTTCACATGGCTTTGAAGGGTGGGGAAATACAGGTGTTAAAGAGGCAACTCGTTTGGTAGACATCTGTCTAGATTATGGGGCCAACAGCTTTGATACGGCCGATATGTACTCTAGAGGCGAAGCCGAAACCATTTTAGGCAAAGCCATTGGAGGCAGAAGAGACAAGGTTATTCTTTCAACAAAAGCAACTTTTGCTATGGGGCCCGATGTTAATCAGCGTGGCTCATCAAGAAAGCACCTCATTGAAGCTTGTGAAGCTAGTTTGAAGAGGTTAAACACCGACTATATCGATATCTTATACATGCATGGTTTCGACGGAAATACACCTGTAGAGGAGACACTTAAAACACTTGAGCATTTAATAGAGAGTGGAAAGGTGCGCTACATTGGCTGTTCAAACTTCTCGGGGTGGCAACTCATGAAATCGCTGTGCGTATCTGAAAGATATGGTTGGAGCAAGTACATTGCTCATCAAATATACTACTCCCTACTAAATCGAGAGGCTGAGTGGGAACTAATCCCCGCAGGACTAGACCAAGGAGTTGGTACCGTAGTATGGAGTCCGCTATCGGCAGGTAGATTAGCAGGGAAATATCGTCGCTCTGAGGCTCGACCTTCGGATGGGAGAGTGGCTAGAGGAGGTTCACCAATAGCAGATACCTTTGTTTCGTACGACCGACTTTATGACATTGTTGATGTTCTTGAAAAAATAGCGGGTGAACGAGGTATTAAAGTATCGCAGGTGGCTTTAAATTGGTTACTACAACGTCCATCAGTAAGTAGCATCGTTATTGGTGCAAGAACAGAAGAGCAGCTTCTAGAGAATTTAGAGGCGGTGGATTGGGACCTAACTCAGGAAGAGATGGATCAACTAGATAGTGCTAGTTATGCACCCAAAATTTATCCCTACTGGCACCAAGACAAACACGATTATCTCAATGCTCAACTCAAATTTTAGAAGAGAAAAGAGGAAATCTCTAAGCGATGCGGAAAGGCGACCAGGATTAGTCTGCAAAAAATAAGGATATCTCCTTTTATATGACTATATTTGTGGTCAAATTTTCGTTTAACTATGAAAATCAGAGAAATAATTGCCGCCCTTGAGCAGTTCGCACCTCTGCCCTTGCAAGATGGATACGATAATTCTGGCTTGCAAATCGGATTGACAGATGTGGAAGCGACAGGGGCTTTGTTGTGTCTAGACGTTACTGAAAAGGTGATAGATGAAGCCATAGAGCTGGGGTATAATCTAATCATTGCACACCACCCTCTACTTTTTAAAGGCTGTAAGTCCATCACAGGTAAAGATTACATTGAGCGATGCATCATCCAAGCGATCAAGCATGACCTTGTAATCTATGCTGCGCATACCAACTTAGACAATACATGGGGAGGGGTGAGCCATAAAATTGCTCAACTCATTGGACTAAAAAACACTCAAGTTTTAGCTCCTAAATCGGAAACTTTACTCAAACTTGTAACCTTTGTTCCTAGTGAACAGGCAGAGGAGGTTAGGAAAGCTCTTTTTGCCGCAGGAGCTGGCTCAATTGGAGACTACGACTCATGCAGTTACAATTTAGAGGGTGAGGGAACTTTTAAAGCAGGAGAG
>JASLCM010000227.1 GCA_030151845.1 Bacteroides sp. | reverse complement strand
CCAAAAGGTTTCTCTACAACGATTCGCGTAGAGGGACCATTTAATTTTACCTTTTTTAGTTGTTTAGGTATTATACCATATAAGGAAGGAGGTGTTGCTAAATAATAGAGAATATTCTCAGGCATTGACTCACCCGATAGCTCCTCTATGCGTTCACGAAGCAGATCATAACGTCCGCTCTCATCCATACTCATTGGTAAATAGTGGAGGTGCTTAATGAATTGATCCATTACCTCCTCCTTGTAATCTTCCTTTTTAATAAACTGCTTTAACTCATCGTGAATATACGCTTGAAAAGAGCTATCCGTATATTGAGTTCTCGCTACACCCAATACAGCAAACTCTCCATCCAATCTTTTCTCCCTGTAGAGTTCATAAAGTGCAGGCATTAATTTGCGTTTTGTTAAATCGCCCGAAGCACCAAAGATAACCATTACTAAGGGGTGCTTATTTGTTGTTGTTTTCTTCATCTTATCTCCTTACTTCTTTAAACATTATAAGTACCAGATTGAGTATCACCTCCATGTCCTGTCCAGTTTTCATGGAAAAACTTACCTCGAGGTTGATCTACACGCTCAAAGGTATGTGCCCCAAAATAGTCTCTCTGCGCCTGAACCATATTGGCTGGCAAATTGGTAGAGGTTAGAGAGTAGAAGTAATTCAGTGCAGAAGAGAAAGCAGGTGTAGGCAACTCCTCTACTATCGTTTTAGCCACTAAGCTTTTCCATTTAGGAAGCAAACCACTCATCTCTTCCTTGAAGTAAGCATCCAATAACAGATGAGATAAAGCAGCTGAGTTTTCAAAAGCCCGAGCAATATCATTTAAGAAAGCACTGCGAATGATACAGCCCCCTCTCCACATTCTTGCTACAGAAGCCAAGTCCAAATTCCACTCAAACGCCTCAGAAGCCTGTTTTAAAACAGCAAATCCTTGTGCATAAGAGACTAATTTAGAAGCATAAAGAGCAGTTTCTACCTCTTTAACAACCTCTTCTTTGTCATATTCTCCCCGTGCAACCACCCGTTTAAACTCCGAAGCCGCCTCAACACGTAACTCCTTGGTACTAGATAAGCTTCTTTCAAAAACAGCAGATGCAATTAAACCCAATGGCATTCCTAGGTCCATTGCATTGATAACCGACCATTTTCCTGTTCCTTTTTGTCCTGCAGCATCTAGTATAAAGTCTATTAAATGATCTCCATTCTTATCTTTATGGCCTAAAATATTTGCAGTAATCTCAACTAAATAGCTTTTTAAAGGCCCCTCATTCCATTCGTGAAAAATAGCGGCCATCTCATCGTTCGAAAGGTTTAAAAGATGCTTCATGACCCAGTATGACTCCGAAATTAGCTGCATGTCTCCATATTCAATACCATTGTGAATCATCTTCACAAAGTGTCCTGAACCTCCGGGTCCAACCCATTCGCAACAAGGTAAGCCATCATCTGCTTTTGCAGCAATACTTTGTAGAATGGGCTTTACGCCACTCCATGCCTCTTTTGAGCCTCCAGGCATAATCGCAGCTCCATTGAGCGCACCCTCTTCTCCGCCAGAGACACCGGCACCTATAAAGTAAAATCCTTTCGATTCGGCCAAAGCAACTCTTCGGTTCGTATCTTCATAGTTTGAGTTTCCACCATCTATCAACACATCGCCCTTTTCAAGGTGAGGAAAAAGCTGCTCCATGAGCTGATCTACAGGATCACCGGCACGAACCATCATCATGATTTTTCGCGGAGCTTCTATCGACTTTACAAACTCTCCTATATCGTTGTATCCTTGAATATTTAAACCCTTAGCTCTTCCATTCACAAAGCGATCTACAACTCCCTCTTCCACCCCAGGAACAGTACGGTTATATACAGATACATTCCACCCTTTATTCTCCATGTTTAGAGCAAGGTTTTCACCCATTACAGCTAAGCCTATTAGCCCAATATCAGATTTTACTTGTTTACCCATTACTTATTTAGTTTTATAATTTTCATACTTTTTAAGGCTTTAGCGGCGAACCTCATTTGCCTTTTGCTATGTGTACAACAGAAATAAAGTGGTTTTTGTTCGACTACTCAACTTGTTTTAAAGCAAGAGAGCCAACCTCCCTCCTCCCTATCCGTAGATTTTTAAAAGTGAATTTAAAAGAGAGGTTTGTAGGAGAAGCTAATATTTCTTCGTATGTTAAAAATTACTTAACATTTCCTCTTTTCAGGACGTAAAATCGCCATTTTATCGTACCTTTGAGTAGTAAATAGTTAAGCTATTTTATGGATAAGTTTTAAATCTAAACTTAAACTACCGATTATGAACAATAAGCCTACCACACAAACAAGAAAAGAGAGTGACTTATTAGGCTCTCGTGAAGTTCCTGAACATGCTCTTTATGGTGTACAAACCTTAAGAGGAATTGAAAACTTTCCCATTAGCAAGTACAAACTGAACCAATATCCCCTATTAATAAAGGGAATTGCAATAACCAAGCATGGTGCAGCTATTGCCAATAAGAAACTGGGATTACTCACCAACGAACTTGCAGATACAATAATCGCCGTTTGCAAGGAGATCGAAGAGGGAAAACATCACGAGCACTTCCCTGTCGATATGATTCAAGGGGGTGCAGGAACAACGACCAATATGAATGCCAATGAGGTTATAGCAAACAGAGCCCTTGAACTTCTGGGACATAAACGGGGCGAATACTGCTACTGTTCTCCAAACGACCACGTTAACTGTTCACAATCTACCAACGATGCCTATCCTACCGCTATTCACCTCGGACTCTACTTCACTCATCAAAAACTCACTCAACATCTTCAACGACTCATCGATTCACTGCGAAAAAAATCGGCAGAGTTTACAGATGTCATCAAGATGGGTAGAACCCAGATGCAAGATGCTGTTCCTATGACATTGGGACAAACTTTTGGAGGCTTTGCAAGTATCTTGGAAAATGAAATAGCTAATCTTAACTTTGCAGCCGAAGATCTACTTACCGTAAATATGGGTTCCACTGCTATAGGAACTGGTATATGCTCTGAACCTGAATACTCAAAGCTATGCGTAGAGGCCTTATCTGAACTAACCGGATTAAACATTCGATTGGCCAAAGATTTGGTAGGTGCAACCTCAGACACCTCATGTATGGTAGGATACTCTGCTGCAATGAAGCGTATTGCTGTTAAGGTGAATAAAATATGTAACGACTTAAGGCTCTTATCTTCGGGTCCTAGAGCAGGATTTGGAGAAATTAATCTGCCTGCTGCACAACCAGGCTCATCCATTATGCCTGGTAAAGTTAATCCAGTTATTGCCGAGGTAATGAATCAAATTTGTTACAAAGTAATAGGCAATGATGTCTGTGTAACAATGAGTGGTGATGCTGCACAACTTGAACTAAACGCCATGGAACCCGTTATGGCACAATGCTGCTTTGAATCGGCCGATCTATTAATGAATGGATTTGATGTACTTCGTACTCGTTGTATTGATGGAATTACAGCCAACATAGCACATTGTAAAGAGCATGTTCACCAAAGTATTGGCATTGTTACAGCACTTAATCCGATTATAGGCTACAAGCACTCTACAGAGATAGCAAAAGAGGCTGCCGAAACAGGTAAAGGAGTTTATGAGCTAATTCTTGATCACGGCATTTTATCTAAAGAAGATTTAGATACCATTCTCAAACCCGAAAATATGATAAAGCCTGTGAAACTTAAGATAAAGCCACTAAAGTAAAAAAGAGAGAGTAAAGGGAGATGCATGCATCTCCCTTTTTGCTCCTAACCTACCACCAGTATCCTAAAAAGAGATCACCTGTATGCTTTACTCTTTTCTGTGAAAGCGTGCTTACTTTGTAAGTTCGCTCTCTCATTGAAAACAACTCTCTACCTTTTCTTCCGCTAAAAGTACTTTTTTCATCAAAAATCATTATTTATTAGGATTGATTGGCTCCTCATCTCTTCTTTACTTTGCATAAAATAAAGAAAAACGAAGAAATGACAAAACAGCTCTCTCTTGCATTAGTTCTCATCTGCTCTCTACTAACTCTCCCAAAAGCTCAAGCCTCATCGGTCCATTTAGATCCACAAAGGATAGACGCCAAAGAGTCGGCCGACTCCCTTAATAGCGAGCACCTCTTTCTTTTGGATGCGATTCTTGTACAAGGATTCAAACAGGAGAAAGCCTATAAGCTTTCCCCTATTTCAGCGACCACGCTCAACCATAAATTACTGGAAAGAGAAAATTTAAAAACGATAAAAGAGATTACAGGTTTTGTGCCCAACCTTTATATTCCCGACTATGGGGCAAAGGTCTCTTCTCCTGTTTATATTCGTGGAGTTGGTTCTAAGATAAATTCTCCCTCTGTAGGGTTATATGTTGATGGCATTCCCTATTTTGAAAGCTCTTCCTTCGACTTTAACCTTGCCGATATAGAAAAAATAGATGTTCTTCGCGGACCTCAAGGAACTTTATATGGTAGAAATACCATGGGTGGTATTATTGAGGTTTACTCTAAATCTCCTCTACACCATCAAGGAACACGTTTTACATTTACAGGAGCAAACTACAACCAATATCACTTAACAGCAGCTCACTCTTTTAAAATAAAAGAGGGAATGGGGCTCTCTCTATCGGCTAACTATAACCATTTGGGAGGCTTTTTTAAAAATGAGACCCTCCAGACAAAAGCCGATGAACAGGATGCAGGATTGGGTAGA
>JASLCM010000205.1 GCA_030151845.1 Bacteroides sp. | reverse complement strand
AATATCGAGAGAGTTGGATACATTCGATATACTTCGTAGAACCAAGACTCTGCACTGCTTCCACTTTTGTAGGGTTCATCGTTTTTTATGTTATTCAAACGAGTAGAGAAGCTAATGTCTAACCAATCGGTTACCTTAGTATCAAAGTTGAACGAGAAGTTGAATCGTTTGTAGGTATCGTTTCCGTAACGGAAAATACCCGATTGATCTTTGTAACCTATGGAGGCATAATAGTTATTACGCTCTGTTCCACTAGATACACTCACATTGTGTTGCTGCATAAAAGCTGCTTTCTTATAGAATTCTTTAAGCCAATCTGTATTTCCAACATAGGCCCATCCTGGATTACTTGGTGTGTAGTTCGGACTTTGAATTCCTTCGGTATCTACTAAAATAGCAGGGTTGTTTTCGGGATCGGCAATATGCGCATCCAGGGCTTCTAGGAACTTATCACTGAAGTAATATCTTCCTGGTGTGTCATAGTCGAACGCTTTATTCCACATCCTTGCCCAAACATCGGAACGAGGCATTTTAGGTAAGCGAGCTGGATTGCTCCAAGAGAAGTTTGAGCCGTAATTTACACGTGCTTTCTCGTTTCTCTTTCCTTTCTTGGTGGTGATCAACATCACCCCAAAAGCTGCTCTGGCCCCATATACTGCTGCCGAAGAGGCATCTTTTAAAACAGATACGCTCTCCACATCTTGTGGGTTAAGTAGTGAAAGATCGGTAATTTCCACACCATCTACCAAGATGAGTGCACTACCTCCATTGAGCGAGGTATTACCACGAATGTTAATTTTTGCCTGTTCGTTAGGCTGACCGCTATTGAAGGTAATGTTCAAGTTGGGTACTACTCCTTGTAAACCTTGAGCGATGTTTCCAATGGGTCTATTTTCTAAAATCTCACCCGATGTACTTGCTACTGCTCCAGTTAAGTTTACCTTTTTCTGAGTACCATAACCCACTACAACCACCTCATCGAGGGCTGCACTGCTCTCCTCTAAGGTTATTTTTAGGTTGGTAGTCTCTCCTGTAACCCAAACCGATTTGGTTTCAAAACCTACATAAGAGGCAATGAGCTGTACTCGTTTATCTCCTTTTACTTCGAGTTGAAAATTCCCATTGATATCGGTAATGGTTCCTTGAGTAGCATCTTTTACTTTTATATTCACTCCAGGCAAGGGATAACCTTGATTATCTACCACCACTCCTTTAATGGTATAGCCTGTTACTACTTGCTTTTCTTGTACAGATCGTTCATCCTCGGTACGAGCTATTATCACTTGCCTCCCTTTTACGGAGTATGTGAGTCCTCTCGCGGGCAAAACTCGATCAAGAACGGAAACGACCGACTCATTCCTAGAGTTGATAGATAGATTTTCTTTTTCTTGTAGTACATTTTCCTGAAAGAAAAAGACATAGTCACTTTTCTTCTCCAAGACTTTAAAAAAAGTCTTAAGAGAGACATTGGATAGTTCTAACGAGACATAAGTGGCTCGTAATTCTTGAAGTCCGTTGGTTTCTGCTTTAACACCAGATGGACTAAATAGGATAAGAATAGCTAGAAGTAGGTATCGTACTTTCGTAAGGTTCCAACAACTACCTCTCTTCTTAAACTGAAGATAGTTTTTCATTTACTTTTAGTATTAGATTAAGATGAAAAATTAATTAGTTACGTTTTTTAATTGATCATTGATAGATTGAATGAATCTATCGGTTTGTGTTTTTCTAAGTGTCTGTGTATTCCATAAGTTTACTTTTTAGATTGGTATCTGTTTTTTGGTTATTTCTTCTTTGCAGTTATCTGTATCGACTCTTTTTGGGTGGTTATTTCAAGAGGTAAAGAGAGTGAGATATACTCCAACACATTTTCTAGGCTTCCGCTTAAATCTAAGCTTCCATAAAATACAACTTGAGCTGCCTCTCCTTCAACCTGAATGGGTTTGTTGTAATAGCGAGAGAGTGCTTTCACAATCTCTGCCAATTTCTCTCCTTCAAAGTTCATTAAATCATCCTTCCAGCAGATGTATCGATAAACATCCACTTGACTAACACGAGCACTCTCCTCTCCTTTTAAGGCTAATCTTTGATTAGGCTTTAACTTGGTCTTCTCTTTATTCGTTTTAACTCCTACACTCCCACGAACAAGAACAACGGAGGAGGTTTCATCTTCTACATAATCGGTCACATTAAAGGCTGTTCCTAAAACTTCTACCTCTAAGTGATTGGTCTTTACCACGAATGGGTGGTTTTCATCACGTTCTACATCGAGATAGACCTCACCTTCTACTTGAAGATGTCTATTGGTTTTAAAGTTAGAGGGATAGGTTACCGATGATCCTGAATTAATCCAAAGTTGCGTACCATCGGGCAAGATTAATTTGGTTCGCTTGCCAAAAGGTACAACCACTTTGTTCTCTCTTACCTCTTCCTGAGTTGCAGAGGCTAGTAGTTCTTTATCTACTACTACTGCTCCATCTTGTGCCACCTCTATCTCGGTGTTGTTCTTTGCAACTCCAACCGCTTTGTTGCCATCAAAAAAGATTTCAATTTCATTGGTTGATTCTTTCACCTCCTCTGTTACTTGAGCAACAGATTCTGAATGGTGCTCCATGGAAAGCTGACTTATCCAGAAATAGGAGATAAAAGCGAGACAGAAGATTGCTGCAACATTGGCAGCGTAGAGTAAGATTCGTTTTGTGTTGTGTTTTTGTGTTGTGTTTTTGTGTTGAGCGGCTACTGCCTGTTTTGCCATCATCGCCTCAAAACTTCTCTTCTTATAGGCTAAGCT
>JASLCM010000197.1 GCA_030151845.1 Bacteroides sp. | reverse complement strand
GGAACCAGTCGAAGGTTACTCCGAAGATGTTTTTGTAGAATCTAAAGTCGAAACCGATGTTTAAACTCTCAATGTCTTGCCAAGTAATATCTCTCGATACAGCTCCAGGAGTAGTATAACCCCAGAAAGGAATACCATCACTACCTAACCAAGAAGTTTTATATTGGTTCATTCTTGGGAAATAAAGGTAGTTAGGAACGGTTTGGTCACCAATAACACCCCAAGATGCTCTTAGTTTCGCAAAGCTTAATACGGGCTCTAATGGAGCCATGAAGCTCTCATTTGTAATTACCCAACCAGCAGAGAAAGAGGGGAAAGTTCTCCATCTAACATCCGATGGGAATTTAGAAGTACCGTCGTAACGAAGGTTTGCTTCTAATAGGTATCTGTCTAAGAAAGAGTAGTTGATACGACCAAAGAAACCAACTTGTGACTCCCAGTTGTTTGTAGCATCAACCGTTTCAGTACCCGAAGCAAAATCAAATTGAGGATTATCTAAGTCGATTAGATCCATCTTCTTTGAGAAGTTGCTTTGCCAGTCTTTCTTCACAATGTTAGAACCAGCCATGAATTTAAACTTATGCTCTTTTTCATCACCTAAGAATAGGTTGTAAGTAGAGTAGATGTTGTAAACGTGTTGGTTGATAGATTGTGCATTTCTTGAGATCCAGCTCTTATCTTGGTACATGGTTTGTGGAAACTGGTAAGCAGGAATTCCACCAACATCGGTAGGTCTACCAGCTTCATCTACATAAACCTGATTACCTTCTGCATCTTTCCATGCAATAGGGGTATACCAAATATCGCCACCCGATAAAGTTGGGCGAGCTGCATTGGTTACGTTATTTTGGTGGGAGTAGTTATAGTCAAAACGAATCTCCCAATCTTTAATAGGAGTAACAGTAGCACCTAAGTTAATACTGTAGTACTTGTTCTGACGATTAGAGGTAAATGTTGTAGCAGCTTCATAATCTGGAGTACGAAGAGGCATATCTCTTTCTGTTACTCCCATGGGGAAGAGTCTGCTCCAGCGGTAAAGGTATAACCAGGGGTCTGCAACAGTTGTTCCAAACTCTGGATAACGTTTGTCACGATCTGAGAATATAGCTCCAGCTCTTACAGTGATGTACTTATTAAGCTCAGAGGTTAAATTCATAGAGGCATTGTGACGTTTGTAGTCATCGTGCTTTGCAGGTTTAAGTAAACCTTCTTGTTTCAAGAAACCAAGTCCGATGTTATAAGCCGTTTTACCCGACTTTCCATTAACCGATAGGTTGTGGTTTTGAGAAGGAGTCCACTCGTTAATCATGGCTTTGGCTCCATCATAAATACGGTATCCGTATTTATTAACACCATCAAAATACCAGTCACGTCCATAAACTACAGGGTCAGAGTCTTTAACACTACCTCCGTAAAGTTCTTGCCACTCTCTCATCTTTTCAAGGCTCTCATCGTCTACACGCCAAAAACCACCAGCAGGCATAGAAGCACCGCGGTTCTTTTGAGCATCTACTGTGTATTGAAGACCTTCAATACCTGCCATGCGGATGCGTTTGGTAGGGTTTTGCCAAGAGAAGTTGTTTGAGTATGAAACTTCGAAACGGTCTGTTTTAGCCCCTTTCTTGGTTGTAATTAAGATTACCCCGAAAGCAGCCTTCGCTCCATAGATAGAAGCCGAAGCAGCATCTTTAAGAACTGAGATCGACTCAATATCATCTGGGTTAATCATTTGAATACTTGGAATCTCAACGTTATCAACCAAGATAAGTGGAGAGCTACTACCTTCGATAGAGGCAACTTGTCCACGAATCTTCATGATAGGGTCGGAGCCAACCTCACCTGTAGGAACAGAAACTTGTAGCCCCGATACCGCACCTTGAAGTCCACGACCAACGTCGGCAATAGGACGGCTAGCTAATGTTTCATTTACTTTTACAGAAGATACAGCACCTGTTAGGTTCTCTTTCTTCTGTGCACCATAACCTACAACTACAACTTCATCAAGAAGCTCAGTGTCTTCTTTTAAAACGATAGTTAGGTTGTCTTTAGCTTTCACCTCTTCCGTTTGATACCCGATGTAGCTAATTTGTAGCGTTACTCCAGGTTTTACAGAGATGGAGAAATTACCATCAAAATCGGTGATGGTACCGTTGGCGGTTCCTTTTTCAAGGATACTAGCCCCAATTACGGGGTCACCATTGACATCTTTAATACGTCCCTTAATAAAGGTCTTTTGTTGTTCAACACGATACTCGGTAGACGAGTCTGTGTTTACTGCGAAAGCATTATTGCCACCAAGCAAAAAGCTCATAGCACATAATGCAGCGAGAAGCGTTTTACGACTTAAGCTTCGTCTTTTGTGTCTTTCAATCATATTATACTAATGTTAGAAGTGGTTGTTTTATAAATTACACATAAATCAGCGTTATTACCTTAAAACTCTATTTTTCCATAATTTGTTAAGTGTTAGAATCTAATATTTAGAATTATTAACGATGCTAAAGTACGAAATAATTCTTGTAAATAAGTAAAAGAGGGCTAAATAGTTTGATTTTTATGTTTCGGATACAATTCTTTAATAATTTTTATATTTTGAGAGAGGTGAAGCGGCACTAAAGCGGAGTTGTGGTTAAAATATACTAAAAAGTAAAAAAGAGCAATAGATAAGAGGATAGAAAAAGGATACTTTAATTCAAAGTATCCTGATTTATAGGGTCTGCGAATGGTACTCAATAAGTCCTTGCATCGGGCTATCTACCACGCTATCTACAGTAGCACCATACTCTTTGGCAAGTTCTTTAATGATATCTTCGTAAAGAATAGAGGTCGATCCCATTAAACGAATGGGGTACTCTTGGTAGTCGTAATGCAGAATGTTTCGGTCAAAGAAGCTACGAAGATTGGTTAATAACAGCTCGTAAACATAGTCTCGATCCAAGTGCTCCGATAAGAAATAGGAGATGGTTGCTAGGAAACGGTTAGGAAACGGCTTTGAGTAGACAGACTCCATTGCATCGGGGGCAGAGATACGGAAGGTATCGTAAAAGAGTTCTGTTAGATCTTTGGGGGCAACCTCCTTGAGAACATCTGAGAGGAACATTTTACCTAAAACAGCTCCACTACCTTCGTCGCCCAAGATGTATCCAGCCGATCGAATGTTTTTCTTTATTTTTTGACCATCGTAGAAACAAGAGTTAGATCCTGTTCCCAGAATGCATGCAATTCCAGGTTCATTGATGAACAACCCTCTAGCAGCAGCTAGCAGGTCACTCTCCACTTCGATAGGAGTTTTGAATTGAGCCACAAGAGAAGCCTCAACAATGCTCGATTTACTTTCAGCATTGCAACCAGCACCATAAAAGTGTACCCGTTCCAACTTTAAGCGGAAAAAATCTTCCGGAAGATTAAGACGGACACTTCTACTAATTTCTCTTCGGGTTTGAAAGAAGGGGTTGATACCCTCTGTGTATTTTTTATCTAGGACGTTATTACCCTCTATAACAGCCCATTCAGTTCTTGTAGAACTGCTTTCAGCAATGAGTTTCATGTTTGGTTGATTGCATTTATTATCTTGTCGGATACAAAACTAATAAATTAAATGTAAATTAATGTAAAACAAACCATCTAAAAATTAAATAATTTAGTATCGACTCGTAAGATAACCTTACTTTTTATTAGGAATTGGGACTTTTAACGTTATAGAATAGGTGTCTATTTTATGAATAGACCTTGTCGATAGGTTTTGTATGGGGGATCTTTCTCTTTGAGTGGCGAGGAGTATCTCTTCGTTTAAGCTGTTAATAGTGAAGGTGAAAAGAGAAAGAGTTTAGGGGTAGGATATTGATCTGCTCTTTTGCTTTCTTCAAAAGATTGAAGGAGGAGAGTGGGTGATGTGAGGGGTGAGAGAAAATAAAAAGCTTTATGAATAAGGGTGTGTTTGCAGGCCTGCTGCTGGTTTGCTGTAGAATTCTACTTCTTTAACTAGATGGGGAATTGGGGTAGTGGAAATTATCAAGGTTAAAGTTGTTGATCGATAAAAGGGGTAAGGAGTAGGATGCGGGGAGTGTGGAGCGTTTTGGTGCGAAGTCTATTATACTAGGTAAAGATCGACGTTTTGGTTAAAAGGGAAAGCCTGTTGGAGTCCGCTACTTTTTATAGCTCACAATCTTTAAACCGTCTACTGTACCACTAAATGTTTAAGTAAATCAAGCTTGGGTTGGATTATTGTTATAACCTAACCCTTTTTGTAAATAATAAGGAACTGATTTAGTGTGATGTCCCAGCCCCTTATAAGTATTGATTGTTTTTTGG